>JBOGIN010001333.1:0-1807 GCA_050742275.1 Vicinamibacteraceae bacterium | reverse complement strand
GTTCCGCGCCGAGCTGTTCAACGCGACCAACGCGCCTCCCTTCGGCGACCCGGGCGGCGCGCTGGGAACGTCCAACTTCGGCGTGATCAACAGCGCGGGTGAGGCGCGCATCGTACAGTTGGGAGTCAAGGTCAATTTCTAGGGATAAAGGGATCTAGGGATCAAGGGAGGGTGGTTCGTGCAACGTTGGTGTACATCGCCGCGGCGTTGCTCAATCGATCCCTTTATGCCTTTACCCCCTTACCCCTTTATCCCTTGTGACCCCCGCCCGTGAGCGGGTACGATGCCTTGATGAACCTGGTCGAGCTGGCCCAGCGCATCAAGGCGTTGCGAATCGAACGAAGGATGACGCTGGAACAGGTAGCGTCGGCAACGGGGCTCACGCGGAGCTGGCTCTCCAAGGTGGAGAACTTTCGCGTGACGCCATCGCTCCCCGCTCTGGGACGTATCGCGGAGGTGCTCGGCATCTCCTTGGCCAAGCTCGTGGAAGGACTCGACCAGAAGCCGCAGCTCGTGCTCGTGCGCAGCAACGAGCGGAAAGTCGTCGAGCGCGATCGGCCTGGATCGCGCATCGTCTACGAGGCGCTGGCGCACAAGCGATCGGGGCGCATGATGGATCCGTTCTTTCTGACGGTCCCGTCCGGCGTCGCGCGCCAGGAAGCTCTGGGCCATGAGGGGGAGGAATTCCTGATGGTGCTGGAGGGAAACGTGGATTTCGAGTTTGGTGAGCAGACCTACCATCTCGTCACGGGTGACTCGATCTACTTCGATGCCAACGTGAAGCATCGCCTCATCAACCCGAACCACGTCCCTGCAAAGGTCCTGTGCGTCTTCTCGGAGCCGAGCTCCTCCTGACGCACGAGTGTCCGCGCATCTCTCCCCGCTCTTCATGTTGGAAAATTAGAGACACATTGTTGATTAACAATCACTATCGTGGTAGGTTCCGGCCCAGCGGGACGCTCGAGTTCAGGCGCGCGCAGGTGCGCATGCTCGTCGCGTTGATGCTCTGCTACCTGTTCTTCTACACGGGTCGGCAGAACTTTGGCTGGGTGATGAAATCGCTCAACGAGGAGTTGCGCATCTCGCCGGCGCACCTTGGACTGATTAGCGGCGCGATGCTCGCCTGCTACGGCATTGGTCAGGCAATCAACGGCCATTTGGGCGACCGATTCGGCGCACGCCGGATGATGACGCTCGGTGCGATCGGCTCCTTCACCTTGAACTGGGTGACCAGCTTCGGTCATTCGTTCTGGACGCTGCTCTTACCATGGGCTGCCAACGGCTACTTCCAATCGCTGGCATGGGCGCCGGGGAGCCGCCTCCTCTCCAACTGGTTCGCGCGAGTCGAGCGAGGACGCGCGTTTGGCTTCTATGTCTTCGCGGCCGGCTCCTCCTCCGTTCTCACATTCATTGCGGCGATCCTCGTCCTGGATCGATTCTCTTGGCAGTGGGTATTCCGGTTACCGGTGATCTTGCTCCTAGGCGCAGGCATCACGTTCTTCTGCCTTGCCCGCGACCGGCCGGAGGATCTCGGCTTCGAGCCTTTGGCAGACGAGGCCGGCAACCAGCCGGCGGTGGAACATCAGGGCATCGTCCAGCGCTATGCGCATGCATTGAAGAACTGGCGGTTCCTCGTCGCGAGCGTTTCGATCGGCTTCGAAAGCCTCGCACGCTACGGATTGCTCATCTGGGTGCCTTACCACTACCTGGGCGACGATTGGAAGGGACAACCAAGCAGTGTATGGATCTCCGTGGCGCTGCCTGTGGGCATGGCGGTCGGGGCGCTTTCGAGTGGATACATCTCCGA
>JBOGIN010001332.1:0-1744 GCA_050742275.1 Vicinamibacteraceae bacterium | reverse complement strand
CAGACGATCAATCTCGCGCTCGGGTACGAGATGAACACGATTGAGTTCGCGATCGAGGATGGCGTGCCGTACGCCATTGATTTCCTCAATCCGGCGCCAGACTTCGAGCGCGATCGCATCACCCCGTTCTATTTCAGCCATGTCGTGGAGAAGATGGCGGCGCTCGTGATCGATCGCGCGATCAACGGCCGTCCCTCGCAGAGCTGGCCCCGCTGGGAAGAGATGCTGGGAATCGGCCCGACGTCGGGGTTTACGGGAGCGCCGGGGACCCCTTGATGGCGGCCGTCGACCGCTGGCACTGTTTGCTCAGGGCGGACGAGGAGCTGAGCCCGGCCTTCTGCCGCGCGTTGGCCGCCGACATGCGCGCCCGCAGGCTGACGTTCGGCCAGCGCGTGCACTGTCCGTTCCTGCGTCCGTTCTTCCTCGATGATGCGGACGAGGCGCGGATCCGCGTGGTCGCGGAGACGATCGCGGCCGCAGGCGAGCGCGTGATCGAAGCGGCCCTCGCGTCTGCGGAGCTCTTCGATCAGCTCGGTGTGTCGGAGCCGGAAGAACGGCTGGTTCGCATCGAGCCCGGGTATGCCACCGCGAGCACGACGTCGCGGCTGGATGCGTTCCTGCTGCCAGACGGGCTGCACTGCGCGGAATACAACGCCGAATCCCCGGCCGGCGTGGCCTACACGCAGCGTCTCTGCGAGCTGTTCGGCGAGCTCGAGGTGATGGCGAGATTCCAGAACAGCCACTCGGTCCGCCACCACGAGACGATCCCCAAGGTGCGGCAGGCGCTTCTTGACAGCTACCGCGAGTGGGGTGGCACGGCGTCGCCGCCGGTCGTGGCAATCGTGGATTGGCGCGACGTGCCGACCTGGACGGAGTTCGAGATTCTTCACGACGACTTCGAGGCCGCCGGGGTTCCGACCCTCGTCTGCGATCCGCGTGAGCTCGCCTTCGAAGGGGGTGCGCTCCTCGCGCAGGGCCGCCGGATCGACTTGGTCTATCGCCGCGTGCTGATCAATGACATAGTCGCCCGGCCGGACGACTGCGCGGCACTGGTGGATGCCTACGCTGCAGGCGCGGTCTGTGTCGCGAACACGCTCAGGTGCAAGCTCGCCCACAAGAAGGCCTTTTTTGCCGTCCTGACTGACCCGCGCAACGCCGCGCTGTTCTCCGCCGCAGAGCACGACGTCTTCCGCGCGCACGTGCCGTGGACGCGCGTGCTGGACGATTGCGTGACGGAAAAAGACGGCCGCCAGGACGGCCTTCTCGACCTCGCCCGCCGCGACCGCGATCGGCTCGTGCTGAAGCCGAACGACGAGTACGGCGGCAAAGGGGTCATGCTGGGCTGGGAAGCAACCGAATCGGAATGGGAGTCGTCTTTGAACTCGGCGCTCCTCGATGGTCGTGGAACCTGGATCGTCCAGGAACGGATCCCCGTGCGCCGCGAGACGTTTCCGCAATTCGACGATCACGGCCGCGTGACAATGCGCGACATGCTCGTCGATTTGGCGCCATATCTGTTTCGAGGAAGGATGGCGGGGTATCTCACCCGCCTGAGCGGAACAGGTCTGGCGAACGTCACGTCAGGCGGCGGGCAGGTGCCGGCGTTTGTCGTGGAGACCCGGGGCTCGGGTCTCGGGTCTCGGGACTCGGGGTGACTGGATAACGATGTCGTTTCTAACAGAGCGGGATTGGACCGGGCTCAGGCGTGTGGCACGCGTGGTACGGCTGACTCTCGATGCGATGG
>JBOGIN010001331.1:0-3035 GCA_050742275.1 Vicinamibacteraceae bacterium | reverse complement strand
TCTGAGCAGAGCTCGCTGCCGCATCGCCATCTGACGGCGCCTGGAAGCGGGCACGCTCGCCCGTGGCGTCAGCTTTCGCGGGGTCGACGGGCGGCGCCGGCGGGCGGCGTGCCTCCGCCGACCGGCCTGCAGGTGCGGAAGGTTGCTGGGGCTGCGCCGGGGCCGAAGCCGTGCGGCCGCCCCAGGCGATGTTGGCTCCCTCGGCAGCCGCGACGACCACCGCAATTGCAAGTGCCGCCTTCATCCAGAACGGCGTCGTCCTCCGAGCGCCCGGGGCCGTCGCGGGGCCGTTCGACTCGGCGCCATCGACCTGGCGAAAGATTCCGTCGCCATCAGCTCGCATCGGCGGAGCTTCGTCGCTGCTGCTAAGATCTTCCGGAGACTCTGCGGCGGGCTGTGGGAGCTGTCGGTTCTTGAGGTAAGCCTCGAGGCGCTCGCTTGCTGCTTCAATGGCGCTCGGTTGCGCGGCACGATCTGGAAGCGGGCCTTCGTTTGATGCCACGGGGGAAGGATAGGGGGAAAGGGACAGGGGGTAAAGGGGGGAAGGGACAAGGGACAAGGGACAAAGAGGGAGCAGAAGCACCGCGGCGAAAGGCGTACAGGTGCTCTGCCCATGTGGCGCGGCAGGCCCTTCCTTGATGCTTCTGGCCTTTGACAATCCGTCTCTTCGAGTTGGCAAGACCCTTGCAACTCAGGGAAGCATGAGGGGGTCGATCAATGATGGACCGACGCACACGGCGAATACCCTTCTTGCTCGCGTTAGTCGTGATGATATCGTCTGGCGCGGCTGCCTTCTCCTTGGTCTCCGTGCAAGACGAGATCAACATCGGTAAATCCGCGCAGAAGGAAGTGCGCGCCAAGACGCCGGAGCTGAACGACCGCGCTGTCACGTCGTATATCCGGTCGCTTGGACGTCGACTGGCCGCGCACGCGGATGGGCCAGAGTACCCCTACAGCTTCTCGGTCGCCAACTATCGCGACATCAACGCGTTTGCCTTGCCGGGCGGTCCGGTGTGGGTGAACCGCGGCGCGATTCAAGCGGCGAAGAACGAGACTCAGCTCGCTGGCGTCATCGGCCACGAGATCGCGCACGTCGCCAACCGTCACGCGGCAGGACAGCTGACCAAGGCGATGGGAGCCCAATTGGGACTGGGTTTGCTTGGCGCCGTACTGGGCAACGATCGAAGTGTTGGGGCACAGGCAGTCCGCGTCGGCTCGTCGCTTGCGGCCAACGTCACGATGATGAAGTTCAGTCGAGACGATGAGCGGGAAGCTGACGAAAAGGGCATGCTCTACATGCGCCGCGCGGGCTACGACGTGCGCGGGATGGCGCAGTTCATGACGATCCTCCGCGATCAACAGGGACGCGATCCCAGCTCCGTCGAAGTCTTCTTCGCGTCGCACCCGGCTCCGGCCGAGCGCGTCGAGCGGCTCCAGCGCGAGGCCGCGCAATTCAAGCGTGGCGGACGCCGCGACTCACCCGACTTCCAGCGCATCAAGCGTCGTCTTGCGCAGTTGCCTCCCGCACGCCCGATGCCTCGCGGATAACGCGGCAACGAAGGCGAAGGACACGAAGACTTTCACCACGAAGAGCACGAAGAGCACGAAGAAAGAACCAATTGAGTTGGTTTTCTTCGTGTCCTTCTTTCTTCGTGCTCTTCGTGTCCTTCGTGGTGAAATCCCTTCGTGTTCTTGTGGCTATCACTCCGCGCGCTTCGTGGTGATTCTCTTCGCCGCGACAATCGTTGTCACGACAGACATGATGATCACGGCGCGCTGGGGGTAAGCTACTTCTCGATGTCCACGCTGCGCGCGCGCAGGGCGACTCGTCCTCGTAGCCAGCCTCGACGCTACCGGCAGCGAAACGTGCCGCGTCGCTGGCGCCGGCGTCTGCTGCCGGACCCGCGTCACCAACGACCGCGATGGCACGAGAGTTGGTGGCGCCGCTGCCGGCGCGTGCTGTGGGCGTGGTGGCTGTGGGCTGGGGTGGCGTTCCTGGCTGTCGCGATCAACGCCTCCTGGCTGGCCTTCGTGTGCGGGTTGCTGGCCGTGCTGCTGCACCTGGCCACTCCCGCCGAGGGACGGCCACCCGTCTTCGGTCTCGATCACATCTTCGACGTGGCTTCGCCGGAGTTCATCCAGAGCCTCGAAGGCGCCACCGGCGTTCCCTTCGTGGACGGGAACAGCGTTCGCCTCCTCGACAACGGCGACGCGTTCTATCCGGCGATGCTTCGCGCGATCCGCTCCGCGAGGCGCTCGGTCACGATGGAGATGTACATCTTTTGGGCCAGTGACTGCGGGACGACGTTTGCGGAGGCGCTCGCGGAGCGGGCGCGCCACGGGATTCCAGTGAAGATTCTTCTCGACGCGATTGGATCCGCGACGGTAGGGGATCGCATCTTGAAGATCTTGGAGGATGGCGGTTGCCACGTAGGCTGGTACAATCCAATCCACTGGTACACGTTGGGTCGTTTCAACAATCGGACGCACCGTAAGACGCTCGTCGTCGACGGACGCATGGCGTTCACCGGTGGTGCAGGCATCGCTGATCAGTGGCGTGGGAACGCGCAGGATGCCGAGAAGTGGCGGGACTTGCAAGTGTCAATCGAGGGGCCGGCCGCGACGCAGCTGCAAACCGGTTTCGCGCAAAGCTGGCTGAAGTCGACGGGAGAGCTCGTGAGCGGGGAAGAGTTCTTCCCGCGGCTCATGTCGCGCGGCCCGGTCGGCGTTCAAGCGTTGCTCGGCTCGCCGGGGGGCGGCGCGTCGACGATTCGCGTGCTCTACTACCTCGCGATTGTTTCCGCGCGGCGCTCGCTCGAGATCGCCAACCCGTACTTCGTCCCAGACGAGGCGGCAACCACGTTGTTGAAGGAGGCGAAGCGCCGCGGCGTGCGTGTGCGAATTCTCGTCTCTGGCATCCGAACCGACGTCTGGTTGGCGCGTCATAATAGCGTGCGGCTCTTTGGCCGACTGTTGAGGGAAGGGATTGAAATCTACGAGTACCATCGCACGATGCTCCACCATAAGATCATGAT
>JBOGIN010001330.1:0-2632 GCA_050742275.1 Vicinamibacteraceae bacterium | reverse complement strand
TTACCATACGGAGGCGTTTGTGTCTCTATAGCAATCGATCTCTTCGTGAATTATCCGGGTTAAGCCATCTCGACATCTCTTGCACGGTCCTCTCGGCACTCTTGTGCAGAGGGAAGTCATGCGAGGTCTCCTCTATGACATAGACCGAAAACCTACATTCGCTGTTTGCTTTCCAATGCGCGATCTCAGGGGTCATGATGTCGACGTCGTTTCCCTCCAAGCCATCCCACACTGCGGACCGGGCACCATATTGTCCTGCCTTGCGTACGTGAAGAGCACAGGGATAGGCCCGACTTTGCTTAGTACTGCATTTAATAAATACGAGGACGTATTGTGCCGATAGATTATCGGCCGGCCTGTTACCCTTATTCGGGCGCAGGAGGGCCACGATCTGCCACGAACAAGCCCGTTCACCATCAGTCTTACGGCCGCTGAGCGACGGGAACTCGAAACCAGGGCGCGCAAATATACGTCGCCGTATCGAGAGGTTATCAGAGCCAAGATCGTGCTCCTCGCGGCCACTGGCCTCGGCAACGACGCGATCGCGGCACGCTTGGATACGCCCCGTCAGATCGTCAGTAAATGGCGACATCGCTTTTTCCAAGACCGCCTCGCGGGGCTCCATGAAGAGCCGCGCGGCGGGCGTCCAGCCCGCTTTTCCCCCCAACGTCGTCGTTGAGGTGAAGCGGATCGCCTGCGAACGCCCGATGGACGTCGGCGTGCCGGTGGCCCGCTGGTCGTTGCCCGATCTGCGGCGCGAAGTACAGGCGCGCGGCCTGGTGGCGACGGTGAGCGGCGCCACGCTCTGGCGCTGGTGGGACGCGGACGCGATCCGTCCGTGGCGCCATCGCAGCTGGGTGTTTCCTCGCGATCCGCAGTTCGCCGAGCGCGCGGGACCCGTCTTGGATCTCTACGCGCGCCGCTGGGCCGGGCGCCGGGTGGGGCCGCGCGACTACGTCATCTCGGCCGACGAAAAGCTCAGCATTCAAGCCCGGCGACGCTGCCACCCGTCGACGCCCGTCGCACCCGGGCGTCCGCTGCGGGTCGAGCACGAATACACCCGGCGGGGCGCCTGGGCCTATCTGGCGGCGTGGGACGTGCACCACGCCCGCCTCTTTGGGCGCTGCGAAGCACGCACTGGCATCGCGGCGTTTGATCGCCTCGTCGCCCAGGTCATGAGTCAGGAGCCGTATCGCTCGGCGCGACGGGTCTTCTGGGTGACCGACAACGGGTCGGCTCATCGCGGCACCAAGGGCGACGCCCGCGTGCAGCGGCGCTGGCCCACCCTGGTGCCGATCCACACCCCCCGGCACGCCAGCTGGCTGAATCAGATCGAGATCTATTTTTTCCATCGTGCAACGCAAGGTCCTCACGCCGAACGACTTCGTCACCCTGGAGGCGCTTGAACATTATCTCCTGGCGTTTCAAGCGCGCTCTCAGGCAATCGCGACCCCGTTCCGCTGGACCTTTACCCGTGCAGATGTGCATAGATTGCTGACAAGGCTGGCGGCTTCCGCGGACACCGCGAGGCCGGCCGCATGAGGTCAAAATACGTCACCGTAATTACGAAACACTATACTTAGGTTCGCGGTGATCTCTTCTGCCATCGGCCGCGCCCCGATGAGCTCCCCAACGGGTACCTGATTGTGAAGGCCGTTGGCGCAAGCCTGCGTGAGAACGTCCGTATCCACGCCTGGCACGTGATACACAGCCTGTTCACAGTACTTCGAGTAATTGCTTTCTTCTGCTGGGAAAAGTAGATGTAGTCAGCACCCACGTTTAGTTGCGGAGTCACCACCTCATTGAGAATCTTGACAAACATCGAAGACGAGGCGCCGGGCAAGACGAACATTTGGTTGCTCCACCCGAAGGGCACTAGCCCATCGATATCCTGGTAGCGCGTCGCATATAGCTTGATTACGGCAGCTCCCATGCTCTGACCGCCAAGAACAATCCCTGCTGCTCCTCGTGGAGGCGCGGGCCCGTCGAGCACTTCATAGGAACCCTCGCGAATCTGCGCGATCATCTGGTGGGTGGTCTCAACGTTGGTGTCTGGCGTCAACCTGAAACCGGAGCCAGGGCCGCGATCGTAGAGGCTCTCGCCGTAACCAAGTCGATCGACTGTGAAGACGGCGGTATCGCTGTGATAGGCGAGCTCAGCCGCGAACCGTAGAGCACCTGGAATTTTGAAGCCATCCCAAAAGCGCCGATCGAGCGTACCGCCGTGAAGAAGTAGGACGGCTCGGTGGTGACTGGGATCGAATTTCTGCGTGTAGAACAGGGTCCCTCGCAGAGTTGCAGGAACCGGATCGTTCGGACTGTGCACGGTAAACGCCACTTCCGCTTCGCTGGTGCGCATCGACCGACTCCTCTTGGCTTCGTTCCAGCTTGCTCGTCGTGAACTTGTCGTGCCGGCACAAGGATGCGGATCGTCAGGGTACTAGCGGACGTCGATTTCCGGCATGTGAAGCGGCGACCGCGACGCGGCGTGCCATCAGCGACGTGCGATCTGTCGGAGTCTGAGACAGGTTGCTGTGCGGGGTCAGTCTTCCGCCGGGCGCGACCCTTACTTCGGTGCGACGAGTTTTTTCTTCACCGGCGGCGGCGACTGGCGCAGGTCCCAGGCTTCGTG
>JBOGIN010001329.1:0-4170 GCA_050742275.1 Vicinamibacteraceae bacterium | reverse complement strand
CGTTTCGAATCCAGCGGACGTTCACGCCCGCCTTCAGCGTGTGTTGCCCGAGCAGCCAGGAAAAGTCGTTGCTGATGTTGTGGGTGCCGAGCTCGCGGCCAAACGAATCGCTGTCGTCCGTCAGGTCGTCGATGAAGCGAAACGTGATGGCGTTGCCCGTCTGCAGCCCGAGCTCGTCCTGATCGATCAGCGTGTAGCCGTATCGCAGCGTGTTTATCATGTTGGAGCCGATCACCCAGTCGTGGCCGATCGCAAAGCCCCGGTTGTTCGTGGTCGACGTGCTGCTCGCTGGCCCATCGGTGAACTGCGGCTCGTCCACTTCTTCGTCGTCTTGGAAGTTGAGCCTACCGAAGAGGCTGTGCGGCCCGCCTGGCTTGTAGTCCACCCTGCTCACGTAGGTCCGGAACTGCTTCTCGAGCGGCGCCGCGAATCGAAAGCTGTCGATGTTGTCCGGGTAGTTGCCCTGCTCGTTCGGCGACGGATACTGCCTGAAAAGATCCATCGCCGCTGGGCTCGGGCCGATGTGCAACGGATCGACACGCCGGAGGTCGTTGGGACTCATGCCGTAGAAACCGGGCGCGACCTGATGGGAGCCCGTCAGCCCTTGGACGGCGCCGCCGGGGCACGCCCCAGGGTTGGCGCATTGATACATCAACACACCGTCGCGGAACGAGTCGCTCGGAACGGCTCGCGAGACCACCGATTCGCGCTCGTCATCGAGCCCTTCGAAGTTGAAGAAGTAGAACAATCGATCGCGGCGCACGGGACCGCCGACCGAGAACCCGTAGATGTTCTTGTTGAGAAGCGGCGGCTCGCTCGGCTCGTCGGCCGCGAGCTGCGAAAGCTTCAGGAAGTACTCGTTGGCCGAGAACTGCGTGTCGCGGTTCGCCCAATAACCTGCGCCGCTGAAGCTGTTCGTGCCACTCCGTGTCACCAACGAGACCTGCGCACCCGACGACCGGCCCTGGTCGGCCCCGTAGTTGCTCGTCGTGACGCGGAACTCCTCGACCGAGTCCAGCGTCACGCGCAGCGCCGACGTGAAGGCGCTCTGGTTCTCGGCGTCGTTCACGTCGATGCCGTCGAGCGTGGCGCTCGATTGGTCCGCGCGCGAGCCGCTCACCGCGCCGTAACGCGGATCCATGTTGTCAGGGTCGTTCGGATCGTCCACGGGAATATACGTCACGCCCGGCTGGAGGCTCAGCAGGCCGACGACGTTTCGCCCTTCGAGCGGCAGCTCGCGAATTTGCGTGCCACTGATGACGTTTCCGATGGACGCGTCCGTCGTATTGATGACCGGCGGCTCGGCGCTCACTTCCACGGTCTCCACGACGTTCCCAACCGAGAGCACGACGTCCGTGCGCGCAGTGGAATCCACCTGCAGCGTGACATCCTCGACGAGCGCCGTTCGGAAGCCGGAAAGCTCCACGCGCAGCTCGTATCGGCCGGGCGGCATCGCCAGAAACTGATAGGCGCCCGTCTCGTCGGACACAGACTCGCGCATGGCGCTCGTGGCCGCGCTCGTCAGCACCACCGTCGCGCCCGGCAGCACCCCACCCTGCTCGTCGGTGACCCTGCCCTGCAGCGCAGACGTTCCCGACTGCGCGCGCGCCCCACTCGGCGGTGTCGCAAGCAGGAACGCCGTGAGCAGCAGCGCGGGCGTTCGCGTGCGCGGAATGATCCGGAGAAATCGCGTCGCGTTCACGTTCCACCTCCCTCAAAGCACACGGGCCCCAGATAGGGGAGCAGGGCCCGAACACAACGTGCTCGCGCCGCGCAGGACGTGACGCGAGACGTTAGAAAAACATTAGACGATCAATCATAGCTTCCATCCGACTGCTGGGCTTGTCAAGGTGGCGTGACGCCGACGGGCGCGCCCACCATCCACATCCGGACGAGCAAGAGCGCAAACACCGCCAGCAGCCCAACGACCGCCCGGTGCTCGCGGTTGCGCCATACGCGCTCCAGGCTGAACCGACGACTGACCGACGGTACCGCGCCATGCCGGTAGCGGTCGTAGGCGGCGCCGAACTGGCGGCGCAGGAAGGCATCCTCGGTGGTGGTGGCGGCGCGCATGGTGAGCGCCAGATAGCCGGCAATCAGCGCCGCCGCCAGCAGGCTGCCCGACGCGACCGCGAGCCCCGCCCCCATGATGGCCGAGCCGACGTAGAGCGGATGGCGAACGAACCAGTATGGCCCCGACTGCGTGACCTCTCGACTCTTCTCGACGTGTCCGGCAGCCCAGATGCGCACGATCTCACCCACCGATGCGAGAGCTGCGCCCGCCGCGAGCGTCGTCACGGTGGGCCGCGCCAGCCAGAATACGGCCGCGCCCGCCGCGAACCCCAGCGGCACGCGCCACCGCGCCAGCCACCCGGCGAGTCCGTGTTCTCCTTCCAGCGCCATTGAAACCTCGAAGGTGGGTGACGGGGGTGACGGGGGTGACGGGGTGAGCGGGTGAAGGGGTGACTGGGTGTCACCTGGTCACCATGTCACCTGGTCACCATGTCACCCTGCACCGACCGCCCCACCGGCTGGGCGAAGCCGTCGTATCACCGCGGCCTCCACTTCGTCGACCGTCAAGCCGGCGAGACACCACTCGGCGCTCCTGCAGCGGCGTTTGAAGCGACATTGACACGCGGCATAGCGCGACAGCGTGATGTCGTTCGGGTGCCACGGACCGTTGCGCGCCGGATCGGTCGGCCCGTAGAGGCCGACCACGGGCGCGCCGACCGCCACCGCGAGATGCAGCGGCCCGGTATCTCCGGACACCATGAGCGTGGCGTCACGCGCGAGCGCGACGAGGTCCGCCACCTCCGTTGCGGGCGCCATGCGTGCGGTGCCGTGAGACAGCCGTTCGATGCTCGCCGCGAGCGATTCTTCTCGCGGTCCCCACAACACCAGGCACCGCACCGCGCGACGTGTCTGGAGCCGCTGTGCGAGCGCGGCGAAGCGCTCCGCGGGCCACCGCTTGTTCGGCCACGCCGCGCCCGGGTTCATCAGCACGAGCCCCTCGTTCGTGCCGGTCAGGCCGCGCGCAACGGCCGGCACGGGAGACGCGACGACACGCAGCGGGAACGCCTCTTTCAGGTGGGACGTCCAGTTGCGTGCTCCCAGGACGCCAATCGCGTCGAGCAACGACAGGTTCTTGTCGATGACATGGCCCTCGTCTCGCCCGCCGGTCTCCGTGTACAAGAAACGCGCTGCCGGCTCACGCAGCGAGTCGCGTGGAAAGCCGACCACACGGCGTGCACCGCTCGCCACGGCGAGCAGCGCCGACTTCACCAGACCTTGAAGATCCAAACACATGTCGTAGCGCCGGGCACGGAGACGCCCAATCGTCTGGCGAAGCCCCAACGGGCCGCGCATCCGGCCTGCTCTGATCGGGATGATCTCGTCGAGCCCCTCGACCAGCTCGACGAGCGCCAGGTGCTTCGCGTCGACCAGCCAGTCGATGCGTGCGTGGGGCCACATCGATCGCAAGGCGGCGAGAGCCGGCAGCGTATGGACGATGTCGCCGAGCGCGCCGAGCTTGACGATGAGGATGGCGGGGCCGTTCGGCGGGCCGGCCGGCCGGCGCTCGGGGCCCGGTGCCGTACGAGAAGAGTTGTGAAGCAAAGCTTGACCCATGACGCGCTCAAGCGCCGGGCGCACCGCTCGCAATCCGTGCGAGCAGATCCCGCGTCGAGTGGTCTTTGGGATCGCCAACGATCGCGATGCGACCGCCATAGCTGATGACCATGTCGCGCTCCGGAACCGACATCATCGTATAGTCCGTGCCTTTACAGTGAACGTCAGGACGCAGCCGCGCGATGACCTCGGCAACCGTGCGGCCACCGAAGATCGTGACGTAGTCCACGCCGCGGACCGCGGACACCAGCTCCGCTCGCTCCGCTTCCGTCAGGATCGGACGTCCAGCGCCCTTGAGCTCTCGCACCGACGCATCGTCGTTGATGGCCACGACGAGACAATCCGCCTCTGCAGCCGCTGCCCGCAGGTAACGGAGATGTCCAACGTGCAGCAGATCGAAGCAGCCGTTTGCGAGGGCGATGCTTCGTCCCGCCGCCCGCTCTGACGCCGCCAATGCCTCCAGCGCATCAAGAGGCACGATTCGGCCAGTTGGAATCGCTCGCGTCGACATTCGTTATGTACCCTGGTGAAATTCGTCGTAGC
>JBOGIN010001328.1:0-10619 GCA_050742275.1 Vicinamibacteraceae bacterium | reverse complement strand
GGCAACGTGACCACGGAGACGTCCCCAGGTACTGCGATAATGCCGTTGCCGAGATCCGGCGCGGGGATCTCGGGGATTCCGTCCTCGAGCCGCCTGGCGAAGGCGTACGTATTCGGCGCCTGCACGACCAGGCTGAGCAGCACCGGGTGGTTCGTGCGCATCGGCCGGGCGAGCGCGTACGGATCGTTCGTAATGCCATACCCGGCCCGCACGACGGTCTTCTCGGTTGGCCGCCACGCCAGGCCGACCCGCGGCGCGAACATCATCTTGCTCACCTCGACACCGAGATCCGTTGGCACGGATCCCACACCCCCGATCTCCATCATGTTGGTCTCGGCGTTGTAGCGCTCGAGGCCCCGGTCCGCCCGGGTGGGAATCGGAAAGTATTCCCAGCGCGTCCCGAGCGACAGCGTGAGCGTCTGCGCGATCTGCCACTGGTCGCGCACGTAGAAGCTGTATTGCCAGTTGCGGGTCGTGTACGGCGCATCCACTTCGAGGATGCGCCCGGTCGTGTCCGGCAAGCCGAGCAGGAACGTCGCCCACGAATTGAAGTTGTTGCCGGAGGGGCCGTCCTTGATCGCTGTCGGTCCGGACCCGAACTCGAAACTGCCGCGGGCACCCAGGCCGCCGCTGATTTCTGGCTGTGTGTGGTTCATCGCCTGGTAGTAGATGTCACTGCCGAAGCGGAGGTTGTGGCTGCCCTTGATCCAGGTCGCGTTCAGCACGTACTGGATCTGATCGTCGCTCCGATAGTAGGGCATGTAGTTTTCGGTCGTCCCGTAGCCCGTGTAACTCGAGATCTGGAATCGCGGCATGCCGCCCTCGAAGGGCCGCGTGCCGTTCGTGCCAGGCAGCCCCAGCACGTCCCGTCCGACGTTGACATCGATGTTCGACATCTCGACGCCGCTATTCATTCGCACCCAGCCCACGTTGGCATCGACGACCAGGGTCGGCGTCACCGTGTAGGTGGCGCCGGCCGACAGGTTGTACGTGTTGCCCGAGCCGATGCCGGGATTCCCGCCGCCAATCGGCGGTCCCTGGAGCTCCTCGCCGAACACCGTCTCGTTCTCGGTGTAGAAGTCGAGCACGCTGTAGCGCACGAACGTGTTCAGACGTTCCGTGGCGTTCCAGTTGAACTTGCTATCGAGCGTCCACCGGTCGAACGTGTACGGCGCCTGCACGAAGTAGTTGTCGGTCTCCGGCATCGTCCCATCCTCGTTCGGCAGGTTGGCCTGCGGGATGCGGTCGATGAACCACCGGGCAAGGGGGTGAATGCGATTGGCCGGGATCTGGTTGTTCGGAAACGGTGTGCGTGCCGATCCGTCCAGGTTGCCGGTCATCGGATCGTAGACGGGATTGGGGGAGGCCGACAGATCACCGCGGCGCAGCGCGTCGGTCGGGACATCTTGAATGGAGTTGACCGTCTGGCGGTCGAGCGTGCTCTCGTAGCTCCCGAAGAAGAACAGCTTGTTCCGGACGAACGGCCCGCCGAGCGTGCCGCCGAACTGATTGTACGAGAAGTCGCCCTTGTCGGTGTCGGGCGGGGCGAAGTAGTCGCGGGACCGCAGGTTCTCGTTGTGGTGGTACTCGAAGGCCGAGCCGGTGAATTGGTTGGTGCCGCTCTTGATCTGCACGTTGATCGCCGAGCCGCCGGCCAGCCCCTGTTCCGCATCGAAGCTGTTGGTGACCACGTTCACGGTTTCAAGCGACTCGAGCGCCGGGACGTACGCCGCGACGTGGGGCAGCCAGATGTTGGTCGTGCTCACGCCGTCGATCCGGGTGTTGTTGCTGCTGCGGCTGGCGCCGTTGACGTTGAAGACCAGCGCACGCGAGGGGTTGGACGGCACGGAGTGGGCATCTGCGGGCGGCGTGAAGCCGGGCAGGTACTTGAAGAGCTGCTGGTAGTTGCGGCCGAGCGGCACCGGCATGTTCTCGAGCTCGGTCTCGTTGAGCTCCGACCGGACCTCCGCGCGATCCGTTTGGAGGAGCGGTGTATCGGCAGCCACCTGGACCGTCTCCGCCAGCGCGCCAACCTCGAGGGTGACGTCGACGCGCGCGATCGAGTTCAGCGTGACCGGCACCTGCTCGCGCTCGAATGTGCGAAAGCCGGTGAGCGTGACCCGCACCGTATACGGCCCGGTCGGCACGGTCGAGAACGTGTAGCTTCCCGCCGCGTCCGTCACCGTTTCGCGGGTCAGGTTGCGCCCCTGGTGCGTGATCGCGATCGTGGCGCCAGGGACCGGCGCGCCGCTCGAGTCCTTGACGTTGCCGACGACGGAGCCGTAGAGCACCTGTGCCTCGGCCGGAGCCATGGCAGAGGCGATGAGCGCGACGGCGACCGCTGTGCGGCCGATCAGACGCACACCACACGGAGCTGCACGCGAGAGTCGCGTGGACATGGTTATCCCTCCTCCAAATCACGGTCTGGTTGCGGACCTACCTTTCTCTGCCGTAACCAGGACCAAGCAAGCAATACGGGTGCGAACGAGGCACCCGACATCAACGTTGAGCGTAGCAGGTAATACCTATCGCCATCTCTGTCGCGTGTCAAGGTAGACCATTCGCTCGCACTCCGTCCGTCGCGGCCGATGAGGTGCACAACTCCACCTCACGATGGATGCTGGCCTCGTTGAAGAGATTGGGGCACCGCCGCTACTTTCCGACTGCCAGCCGTGTCGCCAGGCTCATTGGCAAGCCGGCCTGGAGGATCCGTGCCTGTGCGGTGGCAATGGCGTACGGCACCCTGCAGAGATCGACCACGCCGGCGTCGGTGTCGACAATGGCGAAGGCAGCGCGGGGGTCGCCATCGCGCGGCTGCCCGACGGAGCCGGGATTGATGAGAACACGGCCCTCCTTCGGCAGGGCAATTCGTCCCTCGGCATCCGGGCGCATGGCGCGAACGCCGTTGCTTTCACCCGGGAAGCGATATACCCCTTGCACATGCGTGTGACCGAACAGGCCGATGGGGCGGCGGAGCAAGTACGCGGCATGCTCGGCGTCTTCGATTGTGAAGATGTAGAAGTCCTCGTCGTCCGGGGCGCCGTGCCAGAGCTCGATGCGCTCGTCCACGACGAGCGGCCCAGCCGGTAAGGCGCGCAAGTATTCGCGGTTGGGGGCGTCCAGCGCCTCGATGGTCCAGTCGACTGCCTGGCGGGCAGCAGGATTGAACGTCTCTGGCGGGAGGAGCCCGCCTGCCACCTTGTCGTGGTTCCCGCGGATGACCGCATCGGGCTGGAGGTTGCGGATTTGTTCGATGACCACGTTGGGATCGGCGCCGTAGCCGACGAGATCACCGAGGACGAGAAAGCAATCGTACGAGCGCGGCGGCGCTGCCGCGAGCACAGCCTCGAGCGCCTGCAGATTGGCGTGGAGGTCGCTCAGAACGAGATAACGCATGTGACGCTGAATGAAGTGCCAGACGATGTCCCGCCTGGAGGGCGGGATCGACGCCAGGGAGGCGCCGCACGGGCACACTCCCCCTGGAAATGTATAACGTATGTGTAACGCGAGGCGAACAGGCCCAGCGACAACGTCCGCCTGCGCGAGGCCGGTCCTGCTAGAGCTCGAGGTGGTCGACCAGCCACTCCACGAGCTCCTCGGCAGCTTTCCCGCGCGTGTCGAGCTGCACGTGGGCGGCGGCGTATGACGCACGGCGCGCGCGGTAGAGCCGCTCGAGCTGCGTGCGGCCTTGCACGAGTGGACGACTCCCGTCGGTCGGCAACCGCGCCATGATCTCTTCGAGCGGGGCATCGAGCCAGATCACCAGTCCGTCCGCGTTCATCGCGGCACGGTTGGCGGGCAGGCTGTACGTGCCCCCGCCAGCCGCCACGATGGCGTGCCTCTCAGGCAGCAGCGTTCGCAGCACCTCGCTCTCGACCTGCCTGAAGTACGGCTCGCCGCTCTGGGCGAAGATGTCCGCCACCGAGCACCGCTCCCGCGCCTCGATGAGCGCATCCAGGTCCCTCACGCGCCACGAGAGGCGCCGCGCGAGCAGGCGCGCCACGGTGGTCTTGCCCGCGGCCATGAAACCAACCAGATATATCTTGTCGGTCACCATCCTAGGCGTCAGGGATCAGGCGTCAGGGGTCAGCAGGCGTCAGGCACCAGGATTCGGCGCCACGCCTCGCCGATTCACAACTCAGAACTCACAACGACACCGCACAGAGCGACTCCAGCGTCGTGAAGAATCCCGGGTACGAGACATCTGCGGCGTCGGCCCCCTGGATTACCACCGGGGCTCGTGCGCCGAGCGCGGCAATGGCAAACGCCATGGCCAACCGATGATCATCGCATGCATCTGCCGTCCCGCCTGCGAGCGGCCGCGTGCCCCGAACCTCGAAGCCGTCGGGCAGCTCGTCTGCGTCTCCGCCGAGGGCGCGCAGTCCGGCGATGAGCGCCGTGATGCGGTCGCTCTCCTTGGTCCGGAGCTCGCCAGCACCCGTCACGCGGAGGGCGCCGCCAAAGGTCGCTAGCGCCGCCAGCGCGGGTAACTCGTCGATGAGTCCCGGCACGTCCGCCGGACCGATCTCCACTGGACGAAGGCTGCCATGCGCCACCTGCACGGTGCCGACGGGCTCCTCGTCTGGCGGACGTGAGCTGCGCGGTATGAGCGTCACGCGGGCGCCCATGCGCTCGAGCAGGCCAAAGATGGCGGTTCGGGTGGGGTTGAGGCCCACCTCATCGATGGTGATCTCCGAGCCGGGCAGCGCGGCCGCCGCAACGGCCCAGAACGTGGCGGACGAGACATCCCCTGGCACGGACACGCTCGTGCCGCGGAGGGATTGCTCGCCCTGGAGACCAATCACCAGACCGGTGGCGGAGACCGCGGCCCCGAACGTGCGGAGGGCCCGCTCCGTATGATCTCGTGTCGCGGCAATCTCTCGAACGGTGGTCGTTCCTTGTGTCTGGAGGCCGGCCAAGAGGATGGCCGTCTTCACCTGGGCGCTCGCGGTCTCCGGCGTATAGTCGATGGGGGAGAGCGTGCCGCCACCGACGACCAGCGGCGGCCGGCCGTCCACGGCGTCCACGGCGGCGCCCATCTGGCGGAGGGGCCGCACGATCCGTGTCATCGGGCGTCGGCGCAGCGACTGGTCTCCGGTCAGTGTCGTCTCGAACGGATGCGCCGCGACGACCCCAGCCAGCATGCGAAGCAACGTCCCCGAGTTGCCGGCGTCGACCGGCTGCACGGCAGCCTGCAGTCCACGCAGACCTCGCCCGATGATCTCTATGACCGGGCCGGACCGCTGGCTTGGGCCGTCCGGCGCGGCAGCCAGGCGCCTCACCTCGACGCCGAGCTGGGCCAGGCAGGCGAGCGTCGAGGCGCAATCGGCGCCCGGCGCATAGCCGCGAATCTCCGTGATACCGTCGGCCAATGCAGCGAGAATGGCATATCGATGGGAGATGGATTTATCACCTGGTACGCGCACCTGGCCCGCCACGCGGCGGGCGGGCGAGACGGTCGCACACGCTTGAAATTCAACTGCCATCGTTG
The DNA here is from genome assembly GCA_050742275.1 of Vicinamibacteraceae bacterium. Taxonomy (GTDB): domain Bacteria; phylum Acidobacteriota; class Vicinamibacteria; order Vicinamibacterales; family Vicinamibacteraceae; genus WHTT01. The sequence goes on along the minus strand of JBOGIN010001328.1, from coordinate 5,128 downwards.
CTGAGTCCTGAGTCCTGAGTCTCGAATCCTGAATCCTGAATCCCGAATCCCGAATCCCGTTTCCCGTTTCCCGTTTCCCGTTTCCCGATCTTGACCCATCCATCACACTAATGGTAATCGTTCGCGGGGCTAAATGAGCGATTCGGCGAGCATCGTCCGTCTCACCATTCCGAGCGAGTTCGACATGCTCGACTTCGTTCAGCTCGTCTCGGATCGATTTTGTGCGGCCGGAACGCTCGATGAGGACGGTATCCACTGGGTCGGCGTCGCTGTCCGGGAGTCGGTCATCAATGCCATCAAGCATGGGAACCAGCTCGATGCGTCGAAACATGTTACGGTGGAGTTTGCCCTCGTGCCCGGCGACACGCCTGTCGAGCTCGTGGTTCGCGTGCAAGACGAGGGCGAGGGGTTCGATCCCCACGAGCTGTCGGACCCCCGAGACGCGGACAACCTGCTGAAGTCGAGCGGCCGCGGCATCTTCTTCATGCGCAGCTTCATGGACGAGGTCGACATTCACCCTGCCAGCGAGGGGGGGATGGAAGTGCGCATGGTCAAGAAGCTGCGTTGAGCGCACCAAACACCGAAACGATGCCCCACGATCCTCTATTCCTTGCCACGGCGACCGAGGCTGTGCTTCGCGCCGGTGAGATTCAGCTCGCGCAGTTTCGTCAAGCGATTGAAGTAAAGAAGAAAGGGGCCATCGATCTCGTGACCGAGGTCGACGTGGCCGTGGAGCGCATGTTCCGCGCGCTCGTGGCCGATCGCTTTCCCGATCACGCGGTTCTTGCGGAGGAGCTGCAGTCGGCAGACGACGGGCAGACCGACGCCTCGCACGTCTGGATCTTCGACCCCGTCGACGGCACGACGAACTACGCCCATGGTCTCCCGATCTTTTGCGCGTCGCTGGCGCTCGAGATCGACGGCGTCGTGGAGGTGGCCGCGGTGTACGATCCGACACGCCGCGAGCTGTTCACCGCAGAGCGCGGCGCCGGCGCCTTCCTCAACGGCGAGCCGCTTCGCGTGTCGCAAACCACGACGGTGCTGGATGCCCTCCTGTGCACCGGGTTTCCCTACGACGTGCACGAATCGCTGGACGAGGTGATGGCGTTCTTCATCGCGTTCGTGGGGCGCGCGCGGGCGGTGCGGCGTCTCGGATCCGCCGCCCTCGACCTGTGCTACGTGGCCGCTGGCCGGCTGGACGGCTTCTGGGAGTCACGGCTCCAGCCGTGGGACACGGCGGCTGGGGCGCTCATCACCGAGGAGGCGGGCGGGACGGTCACGCGGTGGGACGGCTCGAGGTGCGCGTCACGCGACACGGAGCTCGTTGCCTCGAACGGCGCCTTGCATCCCGCCATGCTCGAGGTGCTTCAGACCGTCGGCAAGGAGCGTGCTCGTTTGCGGACGTAGTTGACCGGAGCACAGGACACCCAGCGCCGCCCCTCGACTCGACACCGCCCGAATTCGCCGTGCTCACGCGCGAGGACGTCCTTCGAGGGCGGCTCGGGACGCCGCAAACATTGGCACATACCATGCTTCAATACGGGTACGGGGCGTGCGGTGGTGCGTCGTGCCACGGGCGCTGGATGACCGCGCGGCGGTCCTGGGCACGGTGAAACGAGAACGACCGCACTCTCGGATAGCGGTCTCATAGGAGCACGGTCTCATGATGCGACGCCTAATCATTCCTGGCTTCTTGGGTGTGGCCTGCCTATTGGGCACGGCTGGCTCTGTGCGGGCGCAAGTAGACCAGGTTCTAAGCGTGAATGCTGGTGGCTGGGTCGTCAAGGGCCTGGACGGTCGCGAGCTGGATCGCTCCGGCGATGGCCTCGTCGACGGTGATGTGTTGGCCAACAACCTCCTCGGAGGCGAGTTCCCACTGCTCTACGATATCGGCGACTTCAACGGCGGCACGTTCGGCGCCGACTACTTGGTCAGTGTTGGCAGTTTCCTGGAGGTGGGCGGTGGCATTGGCTTCTATCAGCGCACTGTGCCTACAATCAATGCCGACCTCGTGGACGACGACGGGACCGAGATCGACATGGATGCGAAGCTTCGCGTGTTGCCGATTACGTTTACCGGGCGCTTCTTTCCCATTACCCGAGACGCTCCCATCCAACCGTACGTTGGGGCTGGCCTTGGCGTTCTGCGGTGGCGCTATAGTGAGGTCGGCGAGTTCGTCGACTTCGACACGTTCGACGTCTTTCAAGACAGCTTCGAGGGGGAGGGCACGGCAGTCGGCCCGGTCGTTCTCGGCGGTGTGCGTTTCCCCGTTGGCAACACCCTGTTGATCGGTGGCGAGTACCGCTATCACGGCGGAAAGGGCGAGGTCGACCCGGACGATCCGGATCAAGGTTTCTTCGGCGATGAGATCGACCTCGCGAGCCACGTCTTCCAGGTGACCGTGGGCTTTCGATTCTAATCCCGTGATTCGCCGTGATCCAATTGTGTTGGCACTTGTGGGGGCCGCCTTTAGGCGGCCCAGGGCTGGCTGAAGCCGGCCCCCACAGCCAACACAATTGAATCGCGTGTATAAGGGCGGCAGCGGTGAGTGACGAGTGTGGGCGGGGTCCTCGCTAGGGGCGTCGGGCGATGCGGTAGGATGTAGGATGATGTCCCGGCCGTGCGAGCTGCGCGTCTGCTTCACCTGTCCCTCGCCACTCGTCACTCGTCACCCTGATGTCCCGCTTCATCGATTGGATTGAACGCGCTGCCGCGAGCTGGGGTGGGCCCGGGCTCTTTGTTGTTGCCTTTCTCGATTCGTCCTTCATCTCCCTCCCGCAGATCAACGACATCCTCATCATCTGGATGGTCACGCGAGAGCCGCAGCGCCTCCTCTACTACGCGACCATGCAAACGCTGGGCTCCGTTGCCGGCTGCCTGGTCGTCTACGGGCTTGGCCGCAAGGGCGGAGAGGCGCTGCTGCGTCGCCGCTTCAAGAGCACGACAGTCGACCGTGCGACGGCGCTCTTCGAGCGCTGGGGAGCGTTCGCCGTTCTCGTCCCCGCCCTGTTGCCGCCGCCGGCGCCGTTCAAGCTGTTCGTGCTGCTCGGCGGTGTGATGCGGGTCAAGCTGCGTGACTTCGTCATGGCCATCCTCATTGGCCGCGGCGTTCGCTACTTCGGTGAGGGCCTGCTGGCGTACTACTACGGCGCGCAGGCAATTGAGTTTCTCAAGACGCACGGCCGCACGGTCTCGTTGACTGCCGTCGCCGTGGTCGTCGCGGGCCTCGCCATCTACCTCGTTTGGCAGCGCTTCCGTCCCGGCCAGCCTCGCGCGGCACGGCCGAACGGGCCCTGACGGTATAATCGCTACGGCGTGGCCCAGGCCGGCGCCCTTCGACTGCGCTCAGGGCGCCGTGAGCGAGCGAAGCGAGTCGAACGGCCCCCGCGATCGCATGACACTTGACCTGTCCGTCATCATCCCGGTCTTCAATGAGTCGCCGAACCTGCAGAGGCTCCACGAGGAGCTGACGGCCACGCTGACGGCTTGGGGCCGGCCGTACGAGCTGCTGTTCGTCGACGATGGCAGCACGGACGATGGGTTTGCCGTGCTCACGGGGATCCAGGCGCACGATCAGCACGTTCGCATCATCCAGTTCCGCCGGAACTTCGGCCAGACCGCGGCGTTCTCCGCAGGTATCGCCCTCGCGAGGGGGCGCGTGATCGTCACCTCCGACGGCGACCTGCAGAATGACCCGCAGGACATCCCCGCATTGGTGGCCAGGCTGGACGAGGGCTACGACATTGTCTGCGGTTGGCGGAAGGACCGCAAAGACACCTGGTTGACGCGTCGCGTGCCCTCCATGCTTGCAAACAAGCTCATCTCCAGCGCCACCGGCGTGGAGCTGCACGACTACGGATGTTCGCTGAAGGCGTTTCGGGCGGAGGTCGTCAAGCCGTTGCGGCTCTACGGCGAGATGCACCGCTTCATTCCGGCCATCGCGAGCGAGTTTGGCGTCCGCGTGACGGAAGTGGTCGTCAACCACCGGCCGCGCCGGGCGGGCACGTCGAAGTACGGCCTCTCGCGAACGGTGCGTGTGGTGCTCGACCTGGTCACGGTGAAGTTCTTACTGAGCTATTCGACGCGTCCGCTGCAGATCTTTGGCTTGATCGGGCTGATGATGAGCGGACTGGGCGGACTGATCCTCGTCTACTTGGCGTACGTGCGACTCTTCGCGTATCAAGCGATTGCCGACCGCCCGGTGCTGCTGTTGGGCATCCTGCTCGTCTTTACGGGCGTGCAGCTCCTCACGGTGGGCCTGCTCGCGGAGCTCCAGTCGCGGACCTACCACGAGTCGCAGGACAAGCCGACCTACGTCATTCGTCAGGTTCTCGAGGCGCCTGAGCCCGGGACCGAGCGCCCGCTCGAGTCCGTCCGGGCGCGGAGCCGCTGACAACGTGAAACCAACGCGCGCGCACGATCCCCGCATTACCGTTATTCAGCGGGAGCTGTTCGACGAGCGCCGGTCGAAGGCACAGCGATACGCCGACCTGGTCGTCGGACGCCCGGGACTGCGCGCGCTGCTGAAGCACGAGCTCCTGACGATGCTGTGCGCCGGCATGCCCGGAGCGCTCGGCCTGTACGTACGGTCGAAGCTCTACCCATGGCTCCTCGGCCGTGTTGGACGCAACGTGACGTTCGGCCAGCACGTGGTGCTTCGCCATCCGCACAAGATCAGCATCGGCAACGACGTGGTGATTGACGATGGGTGCTGTTTGGACGCAAAGGGACAGGACAACGAGGGGATTGAGATAGGAAACGGCGTCTTCATTGGCCGAGGGACCATCCTCAGCTGCAAGAACGGGGATATCGTCATCGACGATCACGCGAACATCGGATTCAACTGCGAGATCTTCTCCGGCGCGCGCGTGCGTGTGGGGAAGAAGGTCCTGATGGCAGCCTACACGTATCTGGTCGGCGGGGATCATCTCTATGACCGGGTCGACATACCGGTGCTCGATCAGGGGCGGACTGCCAGCGGCATTGACGTCGGCGATCACGTCTGGCTCGGGGCGCATGTCGTGGTCACCGATGGCTCGCGTATTGGCGCCGATGCCGTCATCGGCGCGGGCGCGGTTGTCGCGGGCGAGATTCCACCCTTTGCGATTGCGGTCGGGATCCCCGCCCG
>JBOGIN010001327.1:0-2781 GCA_050742275.1 Vicinamibacteraceae bacterium | reverse complement strand
TCCTGAACGGCCTCTTCCTCCGCCCTGATCCGACCGCTCTCGATGGCCTTCTGTACGAAGGCGCGCTGATCGGCGGTCAACTCGACGTTCATACGTTCACCCTTCAAAGCTCAGCCAGCAACTCACTCATCGGCGTCGTCTGCCCCCGATCGCACTGGGCGATGGCCGCGAGCAGCATCCGCTCGGTGTCTTTGTCGACCTCGAACGTTTCATCCCCGTCAAGGGCCATAACGGTCACCGACGCGCCTTTGGGCAACTCGGCATGGACCTCGACACGCTCGCGGACGACCCGGCGCGATGCGATCCGCATGAATGCATTCTACCAGCGTCGAACGGGAGCTCACGATGTTCGATTTTGATCCACGAGACTACGACGACCGACGCGATGCCGCTCGTCGGGGCAGCCGCGATACCCGCGAGGACATCGAAGCGCCTCGCAGCCGGCGTGGGTCGTCAGGAGCATCAGGAACGCCGCATCGGGACGACCACTGGAGGCGACCTGACGCCCGATCGCGCGAGCGCGATGACGAGGACGCGCGGACGCTCGGCCGCGGGCCTGGGAACGGCCGGCAGGCCTCCGACGACCCCACTCGCGGCCACCGAGACGATGCGCGATGGCCAGAGCGAGATCGCGATGCTCAGGAACGCGATTGGGGCGTACGAGATGCCTTCAGCCGCCATGTTCGACTGCCGCGTGGACCCGAACGCGAGCGCGTCCGTGATCGCGACCGTGAATATACCTTACGCGGTTCGGAAACGCGGACGCTCGCGACGCTCGGTGCCTTCCGAGTCGTCTCCAGTCGTGACCTCCGCGACAACGACGGCGGGCCGGCCGATCCACGTTCAGGCGACCTTCGCCACCTGCGCGAGCAAGGACTGATCGACACCGCGCGCGTGCCCGGCTACCGCGACCAGGCGGTGACGTTGACCCAGGCCGGCCGGAGCCTTCTCGAACGCCATCGAGACCTCGACAGCGAACATCAACAGGCGTTCCACGCGGGCGTGGTCCGCGAGCGCGAGTTGGAGCACGACCTCCAGCTCTATCGCGCGTACGAACACGCCGAGGCGTGTCTGCTAGAGCGAGGCGCGCACATCGAACGTGTGGTGCTCGATCACGAGCTCAAGAGCGAGTATCAGCACTGGCTGCATGAACGCGATCGGGACCGCGACGACTATGATGGTCATCCCGATCGCACCCCGGATGAGATTCGCGAGTGGGCGTACGAACACGACCTGCCGTACTTCGATGGCGAGGTCCATTTCCCTGATGTCCGCATCGAGTATCAGGAGCCGGATGGTCGCTGGGAGCGCGAGGACATCGAGGTGGTCACACCCCACTATCGCGGGGCGCACGGTGCGAGCGTGGCGCGCTCGGGCTTCTCCTGCTATCGCGGTCTGAGCCTGTGCATCGGCGGACGAAGCGGCGGCGCTGGAGGCGGGGGCCGCCACGGCGGTCTGGCGGAGGAGTTGTGGTGGTGATCGAAGGTCGCACTCCGAGTCACGTGGGCACTGGCATGAGCACCAACGATGAGCGGGTCCACGCCGTCACCGGGATTGGCTTCACGGAGCGTCAGGCGCGCTTCCTGGTGCTCGTGATGCGGCACGCCGGCGTGTGCGTGCCGCGCCAGTACGCGAGCTTCGCCAGCATCGCGAATGGCGGCAAGAAGTGCAACGGATTCTTCGCGAAGCTCGTCAGGCGCCGATTCGCGTCGGCGATCCCGTGTATCCACAACCGCGCGCGGCTGTATCACGTGCACGCGCGCGGGCTCTATTGCGCGATTGGCGAGGGTGCCAGCCGGTATCGCCGACCCGTGCCCGCTGGCCGTGCCGCCGAGCGACTCATGCTGCTCGACGCAGTCCTCTCGGCGCCCGATCTCGGCTGGCTGACAACGGCCGCCGAGAAGCGCGCGTACCTCGCCCGCTTGTCAGCATCGACGTCGACCGAGCCCGCCTCCGATGGGAGCGCCGACCGCTCCTCAGAAGCCGTTCGCGACCTCCCGAGCACGTTCCCGATCGGTGTCGAGTCCGGCGGCCGTGTCGTGCTCTTGTATCTGGTCACCGACCCCTGGACGGAGCACTTCCGCACCTTTCTGCAGGGGCATGCCGCGCTGCTGCGTGCCGCGCCGGCATGGACCGTCCGCCTGGCCTTCCCGCGCCCCCTGGACCACTTCTACGGCGCGTACCAGACGGTCATCCACGAGGAGCTCGAGAGCCCGCTCCACCCGATCACGATCGGCGAGCTCAAGTGGTACTTCGACCATCGTCGTCAGGCGGATGAAGGGCAGCCGCTGCACCCGCAGACACAGGGGTTCCTCAGCGTTGGCGCCAAGGTGTTCGGCACACCCCGGTTCACCGAGATGTACCGGCGCTGGCGGCGGCATGGGAACGTAGTCTTCGAGGGCGTGTCTTCACCCGCGATCGCCGAGGCCTTGGAGGCCAGAAGAGGCGCGGTGGAGTGCCTGGTCCTACCGCACGTCTACCGTCATCTCTCACCCCTGGTGACCGAACCGCCGCGTCGGCCCGAACCGATGGCGAGGGGGTTGAGAAGGGGGGACGAAGGGCAGAAGAGGCGAGCGCAGGTCCTTAACCCCGGTCCTCAACCCCCACCAGCGGAAACACCGCTCACCGTCAGCGAGCAATTGGACCGCGACTGGCACCGGCTCAACGAGTGGTACAAAGCGCAGAAAGCGCTGGGAGTTACGCCATGAGCACAGCAGCAGCGTGGGGCGGCGATTTGTGCCGCCCCTGGACAGCGGTTGCAACAGCGCAGGAACGGAACCG
>JBOGIN010001326.1:0-4829 GCA_050742275.1 Vicinamibacteraceae bacterium | reverse complement strand
GCGGACGCGCGCCTGCGGACCCAGGCGCGCGAGTATCTCGACTCCATCCTCACGATCGACGATCGCTGGATGCTCGCGCCGCTGGTTGGCGAGGAGGCGGAGGCGGAGCGCGTGCGCGCGGCGGCGTTGCGCCTGCAACTGGAGCCACCGTCGCTCCTCCAGGTGCTGCGCACGCTGCTTGCCGCTCGCGATGCGTGGCTCCGTGCATGTACCCTGTATTTGATCGGCAGCAAGCGGCTGGACGAGCTGGCCGATCTGGTGGCCCAGAATCGGGAGGCGCGCGACGCCACCGTGCGCGAAACCGCGGCCTGGGCGATGGCACGTTTGACGGCGGATACGCGGCTGACCTGAGGGCTCGAGCGCGACCCGTTCGCGAATTGCCAGCGCCACGGAGAACGTGACGATGGAGATCGATCCCACGCTGACCACGATCGAGCGAGCGCTCTTGTTGATGGAAGTGCACCCGCTCGAGTACTTGACCAGCGATGAGATCGCCACGCTTGCAGCTCACATGATCGAGGTCCGTTTCGACGCTGGAGAGGTCCTCGGCAAGGGGCGCGACCCCGAGGGCCGCGGCTACTTCGTGGTGTCCGGGGCGCTGGAGTATCTCAGTGAAGACGTGGTCGTGCGCCGGGCAGCGCGCGGCATGGCGGTGGGCATTTTCGGTCTCTTGGGCATCGAGGATACCGGCCTCACGCTGCGTGCCGCGGAGGATACGCACGCCCTGGCTTTCACGCGCGAAGACTTTACGGAGTTCATCACGGACAGTCCCAGCGCATCGCTCGGGGTGGTCCGCGCGCTGGCGGAGGTGATCCTCAGGCAGATGCGTCAGCTTCAGCAGCTCGGCGTGCAGGCCCAGCTCGAGCCCGAGGGTGATAGGGCCGAAACGACGGCCAAATCCTAGCTTGTGAGACGAGCGGTGAGATGATGGAACGAGTCTGCTTTCTGTTGCGCGTGCGACCCGATCGGCTGGCTGAGTACAAGGAGCGGCACCGTGCCGTCTGGCCAGAGATGCTCGATGCGTTGCGTGAGACCGGTTGGCACAACTACTCGTTGTTTCTCCGAGACGATGGGCTGCTGGTAGGTTACCTGGAGACACCGAGCTTCCAGCGCGCTCTCGAGGAAATGGCGAAGCGGGATATCAACGACCGCTGGCAGCGCGAGATGGCGCCCTTCTTCGTGGCGTTGGACGGACGCCGGCCAGACGAGGGGCTGCTCCGCTTGGAGGAAGTGTTTCATCTTGGATAGGGGCAGCGCACGTTTCAGCAAAGCCACTCCGAGAGATGCGTCGCAACGAAGTCATCGTCTTGCAGGTGCGGATACACGCGGCAGACGCGGTCGATCTGCTCCAATTGACCTGGTGAGAGGTCTTCGTTTGGATCGAGGCACAAACGACCCGCCAAGAGTCCCTGACGCCGGAGGATTTCATGGAGGCCGGCGATGCAGCCGGCGAAATCGTGGCGTGCGTCGAAGAGCGCCGCGTTTGCATCGGTGAGCGCGGCGGCCTGTGCCAGCACCTCGAAAGCCCCGCTGCCGTCCTGCGCACGACACGCCTTGACGGCGTGGAGCAGCTCCACCGCGCGCTTCGTCCACACCGCCCACTGGCCGAGCAGCCCGCCAGCGAAACGGATGCGTGCCGAGCCGTCTCCCGTCCCGACGAGATGGTCGGCGAGAAGGTCCACGATGATGTTGTCGTCGTTGCCGGTGTAGAGCGCGACGTCGGTCTGTCGCTTGCTGTCGGCGAGCGCCCGAACGACCTCCAGCGTGTGGTAGCGGTTGAAGGGAGCGACCTTGATGGCGACGACCTGCTCGATGTCGAGAAACGCCCGCCAGAACTCGTAGTTCAGCCGCAGGCCTCCTACGGCCGGCTGGAGATAGAAGCCGAAGATCGGGATGATCTCGGCGATCAGGCGGCAATGTGCAATGAGCCGATCATGCGAGGCGTCGCGTAGAGCAGCCAGGCTAACCAGCCCCGCATCGTACCCGAGCCGCCGCGCGAGCTCCGCCTCGCGCGTCGCCTGGTCATCATCACCGCAGATACCAGCCACGAGCACGGGTGGTGCCGCCTCGACGGACTGCTCGCGTGCGACTTCGCCTGCAAGCGTCAGGACAGGCTCCAGCAGACCCACGTTCGCGTCGCGAATGGCAAACTGCGTCGTGTGGACGGCCACGGCGAGACCGCCGGCGCCACTGGCGCGATAGTAGCGGGTCAGGGCCGCCTGCCGCCGCTCGTCGAGCCGCCGATGCGCGTCGAGCGCCAAGGGGTGCGCGGGAATCACGAGACCGTCGAGGAGGCGTTCCCGAAGGTGCTGAATCGACATGATCAGTTGCTCGTTGGCTGTGAGACGAGCACTACGAAGGGCACGAAGGTTTTTTCACCACGAAGAGCACGAAGGACACGAAGAAACAAGGACACGAAGGAAAATTCAATTCAGTTCAAGTCAATTCAATTGGTTTTCTTCGTGTTCTTCATTCTTCGTGCTCTTCATGTTCTTCGTGGTGAAGCCTTCGTGCCCTTCGTGGTGACTAGAACCCGTGAGAGCGAGAAACGTGACTCATTGTGTCAAGTTCGAGCTCTCAAGTGAGCGTCGGGAGGCGCGGCTGAAAGCTGTGGCTCGCTAGAACGCCCCGTCGGTTACCTCGAACCGCGTTGGCTTGTCGAGTGTTCGGCCACCGCGCTCGAGCCATGCCGCGACGGCATCGATCAGCTCGCCGGCAGTGACCTCTGGTGGACCGAGCCACTCGTGGCACGCGCTCGCGTTCGTGAGGAGCGCCTGTCCGGATGGCTCGCCGCGAAACACGGGCCGCACTCCAAAGCGGCGTCCGAAAAAGGCGGCAAGCTCTGTGACGGAGAGGGTCTCCGGTCCGCTGACGTTCAACACGCGCGGAGGCGCGGTGCATCCCTCCAACGCCCGGATTGCGTACGAGCTCGCGTCGCCTTGCCAGATCGCGTTCAGGTGGCTCACCGTGCAATCCACCGGTTGATTGGCTTCGACCGCACGGGCAACGTCGACGAGCGCGCCGTATCGAAGGTCCACGGCATAGTTCAACCGAAACAGAAGCGTTGGTGTGCCGAAGCGATGCGAGAAGTGCTCGAACACGCGCTCTCGGCCGAGACAGGACTGCGCATATTCGCCCCGCGGCGCCGGCTCGTCAGTCTCGACCGAGCCGCCGGACGAGATCGGCACGAACGGATAGACATTTCCAGTCGAGAACACAACGAGTCGCGAGCTGCGGAAGCGCTGCGCCACGTTGACGGGAACGACGGTGTTGATGGCCCACGTCAGCGCTGTGTTGTCGGTTGACCCGAACTTGCGCCCCGCGAGGAACAGAACGTTGGGACAATCGGGCAGGGAGGCGACGTTGTCAGGCTCGAGGAGATCACACACCACCGTCGTCGCGCCTGCAGCGTCGAGCGCCTGCCGGCCGCCGCGAGATGGGAAGCGGGAGACCGCGTACACACGCCGGCTGACGCCCGCCGCAGCCAACGCGCGGACGATGCGCCGTACGAGCGACGGTCCCATCTTGCCACCCGCCCCGAGCACGAGCAGATCGCCGTCGAGGCGCCGGCAGCACTCGATGTCTGCCTCGTTGGGTCTCGACAGACGGTCTTCAAGGTCCTCTTCGGTCACGAAATGATCCAGCAATCCCATGGTTCAGCTCTGCCAGGTAGGGCGGGGCTTCAGCCCCGCCAACGTGGCGGCCCTAAAGGCCACCCTACATGCTGACGTGTTCTACCCTCAACGCCTGTGTGTCTGCGTCCCAAGACAATGTCACGCGCCCCGCCGGCGCGATGCCGAGAAAAGCCGCGGGCTGCTCGGAGGCCATTCGGAGCACCTGCGCGAGGGGCAGCCCGGTGAAACGCACTGTGTTGGCGATGGCGTCCGGCATCAGCAACGCAGAGCCTGCCAGCGTCTGACCGCCCGGCTTGGAGACGCGCCCACTCGCGTCGAGCTCGATCCGCATGCCGCTGATCCAGTACTCGCCAGGCGGGCAGGCCGCCGGTGCGACAGCATCGGTGACGAGGAGCGTCCGCTCCGGCGACTTCGCGCGAACCATCACCTTGACGGTTGCCGGTGGAAGATGATGACCGTCGACGATGAGGCTGGCCAAGAGCCCGTCGGACGAGAGCTCTTCCCACAGCATGTTGGGATGACGAGGCAGCATCAAGGGGCACCCGTTGCCCAGGTGTGTCGAGAGTGTCGCGCCAGCGCGAACGGCGTCGGCGACTTGTTGCGGCTCTGCCATCGTGTGACCGATGGCCACGCGGACACCGTGCGTCGAGAGCCGCTCGATCAGCCGGAGCGCGCCCGGCACCTCGGGCGCCAGGGTCACGAGAACGATCCGCCCCTTCGCGGCTTCCTGCCTCCGTTCGAAGTCGTCCATCGATGCGGCGGTGACGTGCTCGCGAGGATGCGCACCGCGCGCGCCGTCCGCTGGCGAGATGTACGGCCCCTCCATGTGCACGCCTGCAATCAGCGGGCTGGGATGGTCCGCGATCAGCCGCGCGCATGCCGCGAACCGATCCAGCGATGAGGTGATGAGCGTCGGCAGACAACGCGTCACCCCCGTGCGCGTGATGGCATCGAGCGCACGCTGCAGGTCGGCCGGCGTGCAGCCAGGATCGTTGAAGTCCACACCGGCAAAGCCGTTCACCTGTAGATCGACGAATCCCGCGTGCTCGAGAATGGTTGAGCTCATGATGCGTGTGAGAATGGCGCTGTCCCCATTTGCTAGCCGAATTCCGGGCCCACGATGGCGAAGACCTGGTCGGGCCGCTCCACGTGGCGATACGTGCCACGGCACATGCGGATGAACGGCCGCTGCAC
>JBOGIN010001325.1:0-10369 GCA_050742275.1 Vicinamibacteraceae bacterium | reverse complement strand
GTCTTCACTGGCGCCCTCCCGCATGCGCAGGTGGCGGTGGCTATGGCGTCGGCCGATCTCTTCGTCTTTCCGAGCCGGACGGACACGCTGGGCAACGTCGTGCTGGAGGCGCAGGCCTCTGGTCTCCCGGTGCTCGTGTCAGACGAGGGTGGTCCACGCGAGAACATGGTGGCGGGCGAGACCGGATTCGTCTGCACCGCCGGACGAGCCACCGATCTGATCTCGCGTGCGGTGCTGCTGGCACGCGCGCGCGAGCAGCGCCTCACGATGGGGCGCGCGGCGCGCGCCTATGCGCTCGAGAGAAGCTGGCCGCGCGCGCTCGCGCCGCTCTATCAGACGTACCGTGACGTCGCAGCGGCGCGCCTGCCGATCCCCGCGGTATCCGAGACGAGGGCCGCACGGGGTTGACATGGCACATCTCTCTGACAGCAGCAGCACCACGACGCCCTGGCAGAACGTGGGCACCCCGATGAGCGAGACCGTTGGAGACGTGTTGCTGTCGCTGGTTCGTTCGCCTGTCCGGCGGCTGATTCGGCAATGGAACTGGAAGGCGGCGGTGCTCAGCACCGTCTTTCGATCCGCGCTCTTCTTCACGACGAACCTCGCGGCAGGTCTCGGCGCCGCGCTCGCCGCCATGCTCACCGAGCTGGGCTTTCGCGGATGCACGGCAGGCTTCTACGGTGCGCTTACCCAGGCATTTCGACACGCGCAGCCGCCCTGGCTGGCGACGCTGACGGTCATGCTGCTGCTCCCGGCGGTCACGCATCTCATGGAGCTCCTGGTGCACTGGTCCCGCGGCACGGACCGTCTGGCGGCAAGCATCATCGCCTCCTGCGTCTTCACCGCGCTGTCGACCGTCTTCAATCTCTTCGCCATGCGCAGGGACGCGCTGATCGTCGGCGACGGCCGCGCGTCGTTGACCTCCGATCTCCGTCGCATGCCGCGTCTGGTCTTCGATTTCATCGCGGCAATCGTGAAGGCGCTGAGGCACGCCGGTCGACGCGCCGTCGGCCGTCGCTTCCATGCACGAACCCTGTAGAGACGGAAGATGTCCATCAAGACCCTGCACGTTACCAACGCCTACCACGCCGCATCTGGCGGCATCCGAACCATGTATCACGCGATGTTGGCGGCGGCAAACCTCGAGCGGCGGCGCATGCGACTAGTGGTGCCGTCCGAGGAGAGCCGGATCGAAGAGGTCGGCAGTTATGGCCGCATCTACCACGTCGAGGCGCCGCGCTCGCCGTTAGTGGACTCGCGCTATCGCCTGCTGCTGCCGCACACGTTCCTGCGCTCACGCGGCCCGGTGCGGCGCATCGTCGACGCCGAGCGGCCCGACCTCGTCGAGGTGTGCGACAAGTACTCGCTCTGCTATCTGGCGGGCCTGCTGCGCCGCGGGTGGCTGGGCGCCAGTCCGCGGCCCACGCTGGTCGGCTTGAGCTGCGAACGGTTGGACGACAACGTCGCTTCCGCTATCGGTCCGGCGCCTGCCTGCCGTCGCTTCGCGCGCTGGTATCTCGGTCGGATCTACACCGGGCAGTTCGACTTCCACCTGGCCAACTCCGAGTACACCGCGCAGGAGATCTCCGACAGCATGCGGCGCAAGCACCAGCGTGAGGTCCACGTCGTGCCGATGGGCGTGCACCTGGACGGTCTCGGACCACATCTCAGGAGCCACGCACTGCGCGCCGAAATGGCTCATCGTCTAGGGGAGGACGCCGGCGATGACCTCACCTGGCTGCTCTACGCTGGTCGGCTCTCGCCCGAGAAGAACCTGCCGCTGCTCGTCGAGATGTTGACGAGGCTCGAGGATCGCCCGCGTCGGTGGCGGCTCCTGGTGGTGGGAGATGGACCACTGGCGGGTGCGCTTCGCGCCGACGCGGAACGGAGGGCACGCGGGCGCGTGCTCATGTGGGGCCACGTCGCAGAGCGCGAGACGCTTGCCCGCCTCTATGCGAGCTGCGACGTCTTCGTGCATCCGAACCCTCGCGAGCCGTTCGGTATCGCGCCGTTGGAGGCGATGGCGTCGGAGGCCCCGCTCGTGGCACCGGCCGCGGGCGGTCTGCGATCGTATGCTAATGACGACAACGCCTGGCTGGTCGAGCCAACCGGCGAGGCCTTTGCTCGCGCCGTCGTCGGCGCGTGCGAGCCGGGTATGCTGCGCGACGGCCGTCTTGCACGGGCGCGCGCGACGGCGGCCATGTTCGACTGGACGCGCGTCGCGCGCATGATCTTTGGTGTGTACGACGCGCTGCACAGCCGCAGGCGCCGTGCGTGGGACGCCCTTGGCCCGTTGTCCGTTCAATGCCCTCCCATTCGCGGAGCTCGATGACATTCGCACCGAAGTTCGCGACGATGGGCGTTGTCTTGCTGTGCCTCGCTGCGCCGGCGGGAGCGCAGCTCTCCCGGGCGGTAGAGGGAACGTGTACATGTCCATCAGTCGGCACTCGACGTGACCAACCTGGGATCGTGTGGAGCGGAGCGACGCCGCCAGCCCCTCACGATGTCATCCGGATGCTCGCGCCGGTATTGTGGTTCTCGCCCGACGAGCCGCTTCTGAGCGGGCAGGGCGCGCTGATCCCAGCGCCATATCCGTGCGATCGCGCAAGCGACCGCGCGGTCGTCTATTACCAGATCACCGACGTTCACCTACTGGGCAATCGGGAGGCAACATTTCCCGTCGAGGATGATCCCGAGCTGTTCAAGAAGGCGCGCGCCCTCGTCGTGCGATACTTCTTCTACTATCCAGAAGACCACGGTCTCAGCCCACATCGGCACGACCTCGAAGCCGTGGACGTCGAGCTCTCGCTCGAGCGGCAGTCGAGCGGATGCTTCGACCTGCGTGTGAGACGGGTGACCGGCCTTGCGCACGGCCTCGAGTGGTACTCGAACATTCTCGAGGTAGAGCGAGACACGAGGTTCCCGATTGCCGTGCTCGTGGAGGAGGGGAAGCACGCGAGCTGTCCCGACCGGAATGCCGACGGCCAGTACACGCCTGGCTACGACGTCACCGCGCGGGTCAACGACGCGTGGGGCGTCCGCGACGTCATGGCCACGGGCCGGCTCTTGAGCAGTGGCTATCGCGCGGAGCTGTCGAAGCAGCGGCGGCCCGAGCACCGCCTGCTGCCGCCCGACGTCCCTCTTACGTGTGCCTCCGGACAGCGGTCCGTTCTCCCCGGGGAGCCATCGTTGGGGCAGTACGAGCTTCGTCCGGCAAGGGGCATTCGCGTCTGTGATTCGGCGCCAGAGGCAGGCTCGCTCGCCCGGTTGACGAAGGTGAACCGCTTCGGTGCGAGGCATGCGCCCCGTCAGCACCGCGAGACGGAGCCCCAAGATCTCGAGCTGGGCTCGCCAACAGGCCTGCTGGCTGGCGTCGGGTTGCGCGTCGACGGTGGCAATCTCGGCGGCTTCGTGACGCTGCGCGGCATCGATTTCGGCGAGGGCTGGATCGTGCCAAGGTTCGGGCTCGCCAATGGCTTCAGCGCCGAGATGCTGATCACCCGATCGGCGTCACGGTGGGTCGATCCCTATGTCAGTTTGGGGGTCGAGCTCGACGCGCTCGACCCCCGAATTCTTCCCGACCAGCCGGAGGAGCGCCGGAGCGCGTTCGTGAGCGAGGTCGGGTTCAAGTTTCGTGTGCAGGTATCCGGCCGGGCCCGCTGGTTGACGCTAGGATCCCGCTTCGGCGGTCTTCGTCTTGGCGTGCGGTTCAATGGTCTCAACGACATCAACTACGCACGCTGGGTCCTGGAGGTTGGACCGGGGGTTTGGTGATCGATCAGGAAACCGGAAACCGGAAACAGGAAACCGGCTTGCCTAGCCGTAGCTCGCGGGAGGCGAGCGAAGGCTGGTAAACCTAGCGCGACGCAAACACTGAGGTCTTGCCCTGCGCGTCGAACGTCAACACGTCGTAGGCGTCCTTGCGGAAGCCTTCCATCCCTGGCGATCCCATCGGCATCCCGGGCACCGCGATGCCCCGCACCTTCGGCTGCTCCTGTGACAGCTTGCGAATGACGTCAGCAGGGACATGGCCCTCGACGACGTAGTCACCGACGAGCGCCGTATGGCATGAGCGCATCTTGGCCGGGACGCCGCGCTTCTCCTTGATGGACTCGAGCGCGCTGTATTCCACGTCGTTCGACTTTACGTCGAAGCCATTGGCGCGCAGGTGATCGTTCCACTTCGCGCAGCAGCCGCATGTGGCTGTCTTGTAGACGGTGACGGGAACCGGCTTCTCCGTGTTCTGCGCCATTGCCGCGACGGCGCTGACACAAACGAGAAGCAAACTACGGGTGATGAACCGGGCCGGGCCAATGTGCGACATGTCTTGTTTCCTGGGTTGTGGTGTCGTGCGATCGTGCGCCGAAACCATTCTAGACCGACAGGGCGCGAAAAGCTCTGCGGTTACTAAACCTGGTATCAGTGCTGCCTTATATAATGTCTCGTCGCTCAGAACCCGCTCACGTACGGGAGACGCGCGGCGGTTGCCTTCACCTGTTCCGGATTCTCCAGCAGAAGGCCGGTAGCATCCCACGCGCCGGAGACCAGGGCCTCCTGCGCGGCGGGCGACATGCGCAGTGCCACGGCACGCTCACCGGCGGTGAGCACGAGCTCCTCGAGATCGAGGTCGACTGAGGTTGACGGCGAGCGTTCTGCGAGATCCATCAGCGAGGACGCGTCCTCTGCGGCGACCGCCACGCAGGGAAGCCCCAGCGCAACCGAGTTGCCGAAGAAGATCTCCGAGAACGACTCCCCGACCACGGCCCGAATGCCCCAGCGGCGCAGCGCTTGCGGCGCGTGCTCGCGCGAGGAGCCGCAGCCGAAGTTCCGGTTCACGACGAGAATCGACGCCCCCCGGTATGCGGGGTTGTCGAACGGATGCGGCCGGCGCGGATCGATCGACGCACGGTCGTCCTCGAACACGTGCTGCTCGAGCCCCTCGAACGTGACGGCACGTAAGAACCGTGCGGGGATGATGCGGTCCGTGTCGATGTCGGGCCCTCGGAGCGGCAGCATGGTGCCGCTCAGGCGTTGGATGCGAGGAGAGGGAGAGCTCATGATCGAGTCTATTCCTGAGCGACGAGAGCTTGCGCCCTTCGCGGGGCCTAAAGGCCCTGCGCTACGTTCACCGTCGCCATTCCGCGCGCTACTGTAGCGCGCGGCCTTCAGGCCGCGCGTTCAGCATCGTGCGAACGTCCACCACTTCACCTGCAATTGCCGCGGCAGCAACCATCGCCGGGCTCATGAGTAGCGTGCGGCCGGTCGGGCTGCCCATTCTTCCCTTGAAGTTGCGGTTCGACGACGAGGCGCAGATCTCCCGGCCGGTCAGCTTGTCCGGGTTCATGCCGAGGCACATGGAGCAGCCGGCGCCTCGCCATTCGAAGCCCGCCTGCGTGAACACCTCGTTCAACCCCTCCCGCTCTGCCGCAGACCGCACGCCCTGGGAGCCCGGCACCACGAGCGCCTTGACGTGCGGCGCCACCTTCTGGCCGGCAACGAGGCGCGCGGCTTCGCGTAAGTCCGAGAGGCGTGAGTTGGTGCAAGAGCCAAGGAACGCCACATCGATCTTCGTACCGGTGATCGCCTGACCGCCGGTGAAGCCCATGAAGGAGAGCGCTTCGCTCACCGTGGAGCGCTCGTTCGGCTGATAGTCATCAGCACCTGGAATGCGCTCGTCGACATGGACCGACTGGCCGGGATTGAGCCCCCACGTCACGACCGGCGCCAGCCGCCCCGCATCGATCTCCACCTCATCGTCAAACGACGCGTCAGAGTCCGATGCGATCGAGCGCCACCACCGACAGGCGCGGGCGAACGCCTCCCCTGCCGGCGCGAACGGACGGCCCTGGACGAACGCAAACGTCGTGTCGTCCGGATTGACGTAGCCGACGCGCGCGCCGCCCTCGATGGACATGTTGCAGATCGTCATCCGCTCGTCCATCGACATGCGCGAGATGGTCGAGCCCGCGTACTCATACGCGTAGCCGACGCCGCCCTTCACGCCAAGCCGGCGAATGATCTCGAGAATCACGTCCTTCGCGTAGACGCCGGGCCGAAGCGCGCCGTTGACGCTGATCCGCCGCGCCTTCAAGGGCTCGAGCGCCAGGCACTGCGACGCCAACGCGTCGCGCACCTGCGAGGTTCCAATGCCGAAGGCGACGGCGCCAAACGCGCCGTGCGTCGAGGTATGCGAATCGCCGCAGGCAATCGTCATCCCGGGTTGGGTGAGGCCGAGCTCCGGGCCGATGACATGGACGATGCCCTGATGTGAATCGCCGAGACCGTAGAGCGGGACGCCAAACTCGCGGCAGTTCCTCTCGAGCGCCGACAGCATCGCCTCCGCCATCTCGTCGGCGAACGGCCGCTCCAGATCGCGCGTCGGCACGATGTGATCGACTGTGGCGAACGTGCGCTCCGGAAAGCGCACCTTCCAGCCGTGGGCGCGCAAATCAGCAAACGCCTGGGGCGTGGTCACCTCGTGCACGAGGTGCAGCCCGATGAACAATTGGGTTTGACCGGTTGGCAGCGTGCGGACGGTGTGTGCGTCCCACACTTTTTGGAGCAGTGTCTTCCCCATGGATATGCAAGCCGGCGCCCTCGGTGAACGGCTTGCCATCCAGCCGAGAGACCACGTCAGCCCCAGTACATATCAACTGAGCCGCGTAAGTCAAAGTTATAATGTCTACGAAATGATAAACAGATGTTCTTTATCTTGCTGGCAGTGAAGTCTGGGATTAGGTGGCGAGCGCTCGCCAGCGCCACACACCGGCGCCGATCGTCAGGAGCAGGATGGGCAGCAAGTGCGGCGCTCCAGCACTCGCGGACGAGACCGACCCGACCAGGACCGGCTGGCACCAGGCCACGTTGCCGGTGCTCTCGATGACCTTCGCCCGCACATAACCCTCGTCTCCGCGGATCTCGTAGGTGGCATTCGGCTCACTCGCCTCGTGCAGCAAGCGTCCGCCTTTGCCGATGAATTGAATGCGGTACTTCGCGTCCTCTCGCTCCTTCACGCTGACGTTGATCTGCTCGCGCGTCGCTCGATAGTCGATGAGCTCGACGCCGGTCGATGCGTAGAAATCACCCCGGTCCAGCGCCTCCACGATCGCGCGTGCCTCGAGGCGTGGCGCGCGCACCACGACCCACCCGCGCCCTGGCCCCGCCACGTTCGGATTCCCTGGATCCTTGAAGACATGGGCATCGTCTACCGCAATGCCGTAGAGCAGCGTGCCGCTCGTGAGGATGCTGTCCCACGCCGCCTCGAGCCCGGGGATGCCCCCGCCGCCCACGTTGTTGACCCCTGGATGGCCGTTGTAGACCTCGAACAGCCGGTTGTCGCGAACCTGCCGGAGCTGGTCGGCCGTGATCGCCCATCGGAAGCTCGGATGATTGATGTGCGGAATGCCATCGACGCGGCGGATGGCGTCCACGTTGCGCTGGAGGACCTCCACCACCGACGAGCCGCCCTGCGGCTCGACGCGAGCGCTGACATCGAGACCGTTGACGTGCAGCGGCATCTCGCCGAAGTGATCGGTTACCTCTTCGCCTTTGAGAACGAGGAACTGCTCGTCCGCCCCATGGAGCGCATTGAGCGCCGCGACAGAGGTTAGGAAGTTGTGGTCGGTGAGGACCAGGAACTGATAGTCGTGCTCGCGGTACCAGCGCACGACATCGTCGGGGGTCGAATCACCGTCGCTGTTGAGCGTATGCGTGTGCGTGTTGCCCTTGTACCACTTCAGCGAGGGCTCGGCCTGCGTCGCCGCGTCCGTCGGCTGGGCAGCGGCCCTCGAGGCAGCGAGCCAAAGCGCTGGAAGCACGAGCAGAAGAGCGAGAGAGGATCGGCATGAGAGCATGGGTGACCTTATACACCAGGTGGACAGCATTCTTGCGACAGCTTCATAGACCGGCCTCCCCAAAGAACAGGGTCGTCACCCAACACGCGACGAGCAGATCGAAATAGCGGGGGATGAGCGGCTGCTGGCGCCCGTTGCGGACGAGCACGCGGCGCCGCGGCGACAGGATGAACTCGCTGAAACGATAGCGCGGCACAGCCCTACGATGTCGACGTCATCGTAAGGCATTCTGACGAGCTCCGGGCCTTCGTCGGTCTCAATCTAGGATTCGCGCGGCCTGAAGGCCGCGCGCTACGCATCCGGACCGGACCAGTCGAAGGGAATGTGCTTGCTCGAGCGACCAGTGCGATCCCACGAAAAGCCGAAGGCCTGCGCTTTGTCCGCGGTTGACGTGCCGTAGGTTGCGATCGCGCCCGGACCCGTTTCGGCACCGCCGGGATTGTGGACCTGGACGCGCTGCCCCGGCAGTGTGGTCGGGCCGCCAAGCGCCTCTGCGCTCGAGACCAGCTTGCCCGGAATCTCGGCTCGCCAGGACGCGAGGTCGTCCGCGACGCTGAAGTCGATGTGAGCGAACTCCACGCCGCGCACCTCACCAATGAAATTCGCAAATATACCGGGCCAGCCACCGGCACGCCCGCTGAAGATTGTCTGGAGGGCTTCGCGCTGGCGCTCGTCGGCACGCTCATCGAGAAACATGCCCATGGTGGCCTTCGTCTTGCCTTCCCAGATGTTTCCCTCGAACATGCCAAGCGCCATGACGTTCAAGCCGTCGAGCCGGACGTCGCCGTACTGACCGCTCCGGACGTGCCACGCCAGGATGCCTTCGCAGTCGCCGGACGAGGGCGGCTGGGCGAAGGTACACGGACACGGAATGCTGCACTTGCATGTATCGAACCAGTCCCCTTTCACGGTCCACTTGGGAATAGCTGGCATTGGTCCCTCCCTTCGTTTGTGCCACAACCCGTAACACGCTCACAGGGCGCGCATCACGACCCACGCTCCCCAGACCATGAGGAGCAGCCCAGCCGCCCTTCCGAACAGGACGCCGCGAGGCGCCACCTTCTCGACGAGCACGAAGAGCGCGATGGCTGCGACCCAGATCAAATTCATGACGCCTGCTGCAAAGAGGAGAAGCATCAGTGCCCAGCAGCAGCCAACGCAGTACAGCCCATGACGCAAGCCCATCGTGAACGCGCCGCCGGCGCCCTCGCGCCATTCGGTCGCGATGAACGCCAGTGGCGAGCGACAGTGAATCAGACAGGTGTTCTTGAGCGGCAACCACTGATATGCGCCCGCAACGAGCAGGATCGCGCCACCGGCGACCGCCGACGGCGTTGCCATAGCGGGCGACAGCAGCGCCACGCGGTGGAGAACGAGCTGTATCACCGCAGCGACGATGCTGAAGACCGTCCAGGCGGCGAGGTAGCCGGACGCGAACGCGATGCTCAAGGCGCACGCGTTGCCACCGCGGCGCCGATACGTGCTGACGACGAGCAGGACGACCGGACTGGCGGATGGCAGCATCATCGCGACCATCATCACGGTCCACATCAGGAACAGCATGACGAGCTCCGCCATGCCCCACTCGGACATCTCGGGCATCCCCATCGCCGCATGCATCGCAGCATCCGTCGCCGCCGCATTCATGCTGCTCGCCATCCTCACGAGGGAGATCCAGGAGAGCAGCGTAATCGCGGCCAGGCCAGACAGCACGATCAGGCGGTCCTGACGGATCAGGCGCTCGAAGCCCGACGGCCTACCCAGTGTTGTGTCCACGGTCTACCTGCGGTTGGTCCAGTTGATCTCGGCGGTTGCCGCGAAGCGCTGGGGCCATTCCAGGCTCATGTCGCCGTGTGTCGCGCGCATCACCTCGGTCGTGGCGATCGTCCCGTCATTCCACAGGAAGCCACCGTTCGGATAGACAATATGGACCGCTTTGTCTGTATCCGTGACGGGATCCTTGAGCGGCGTGAGCTGCACTTCGATAGCGCCTGGAACTTCCACGCGTGAGCGCTCGGCGTCGAGCGTGAGCCGTACAGGCTTTCGAATCGGCCCTTCGAAGCGGGTCACGGTTCCGGCGAGCGCTTCCCACGGCATGCCGCCCATCTTTCCGGACAGGATGGCAACGAGCGCGTCTACCTGGCGCTGTTCTGCTTTGTCATCCACGAAGAGCACCGCGTGGCCGTTGCCCTCGTGAATGGCGTTCGGGTACTTGACCGCCAGGGCGACGCGCAAGCCGTTGAGCGACACGTCGCCGACCGCGCCGTCCTTCACTTCCCATCCCAGGACGAACTCACACTTTCCTTCGTTGGGAAACCCGCCAAACTGACAATTGCACCCATGCTGACAATTGCAAGCTTCCAGGTAATCTGCCTTCATGTGGTAGGCGGTCTCCGTGGTCATTTCGGCAGGGGACATCTCCAACCTCCATAAGAGGAGCGGAAACAATCAAAGGGAGGGACCGATCGTTATCTTACACCGCAATCCTGTTCACTTGGCCGTTTTCACACGTAGCG
>JBOGIN010001324.1:0-1949 GCA_050742275.1 Vicinamibacteraceae bacterium | reverse complement strand
GCCTGTCCTGTGGTGATCAGGGCGCTGACCGTGACAAGGCTTCGGTCACGAGGCGCCAGGTCGGGACGCCGCCAGAGATCCCGGAACAGGACGTCTGTGGTGTCTTGGACGACGCCTGGTGCGACCGTGCCGAACTGCTCGCCGACCCGCTTCGCACGATCGGCCTCTGCGGCCTTGTCGAGCGGCAGCAATTGCACGGACGCTGGCGGAAGCTGGTCGGCACCAATGCCCCGCTTCCCGAAGACATCTTTCGCGGCGCCAACGGCCGCGAACGCATTGGCCCAGCCGGCGTAGAACGCCAGATGCGTGATCGTCTCTGAAATCTCCCGGGGCTTCACACCGTTCTCGATGGCCTGATTGAAGTAATAGGGCAGCGCCGACGATTGATCGCGGGCGATCAGTGCCGCGATGGTGATGAGACTACGATCCCGCGGCGTGAGACCGGGGCGCTTCCACACGTCACCGTACAGACGTTCCTGGGTGTACGCTTCGAGCGCCGGCGCGACTGCGCGAACGTCTTCGGGCGACAGCCTCCTGCCCTGGATATTTGGCTGGGTCATCTGCATCGTCCCTCCTTGCGGTGTTGCGGTTTGGCCAGCGGCGCCGTCCTTCACCGGTATCAGCGTCGCCGCGATAAGCCAGGTCAAAGGTGAACGTTCGGGCAGTCCTCGTCACGATGTTCCTCCTCGCTACAGCCAGCGATCGACTCATCACGGAACTTCTCTTCCTCTTCTATGCCGGCGACTCTACGTGCGAAGCAGCGTCTTGATCGCGCGGCGCTCGTCCATCGCTCGATAGCCCTCGGCTGCTTGCTCGAGCGGGAGCTCAAGATCGAAGACCTTGCCGGGATTGATCGTCCCGTTCTGCACGAGCTGAATTAGCTCGGGAAGGTAGCGGCGTACCGGCGCAGGGCCACCGTGTAGATGCACGTGGGTGTAAAACAGATTCGCGCCGTCGAGTGTCACGCCGTGTGGCACGCCGACGTAGCTGATCGATCCACCCGGTCGCGTGGCCTGGATCGCCTGCATCATCGATTCCGGCGTGCCGACACACTCGAGCACCGAATCCGCGCCGACGCCCTTGGTCAGTTCCTTGACGCGCTCGACGCCTTCGTCGCCGCGCTGGGTCACAGTGTCCGTGGCGCCAAATTCGCGCGCCAGCGTCTGCCTCGCTTCGTGACGGCTCATCGCGATGATCCGTTCGGCGCCCATCTGTTTCGCCGACAGCACGCCGAGCAGACCAACAGCGCCATCACCCACGACGACGACCGTGGCACCGGGCTTCACGTTCGCCGCATCGGCCGCGAACCACCCCGTACCGAGTACGTCCGACACCGCCAGAAAGCTGGGCACTTGATTCGGAGAGGGAAGCTCCTGCGTCGCGACCAGCGTGCCATCCGCCAACGGCACACGGAGGAACGGCGCCTGCGCCCCGACGACCCACTGCCGGTGCGCGCACGACGTCTGATAGCCCGCTTGACAGTGCGGACACGTGTTATCGGAGGCCGCGAACGAGCCGATGACGAACTGTCCCGGCTTGATCGACGTGACGGCGCGGCCGACGTCTTCAACGATGCCGCAGTACTCGTGGCCCATGGGAGCCGGCTCGCTGGCGGCGTTGAGACCCCGATAGGGCCAGAGATCCGAGCCGCAGATGCAGGTCGCCGACAGCCGGATGACCGCATCCGTCGGCTCGATGATGGTGGGGTCTGGGCGCTCGTCAATGCGCACGTCGCGCGGACCGTAGAGAACTGCTCCTCGCATGATTCGATTCCTTCGTCTTCCTCGGCGTTGTCGCCGGTTTACATTTCGTATCCGGGCTTCTTGTAGAGCGTCGCGGCCTTCTCCACGATGTCCGGGCGATACACCCTCTCGCTCCAGTCGGCTGCCGCGACTTCTTCCAGGGCGACTGAGACCGATTCGTCGCCGTAGTGCAGGACTGTTGTGATG
>JBOGIN010001323.1:0-6925 GCA_050742275.1 Vicinamibacteraceae bacterium | reverse complement strand
GCGACCCCCTTTGTGTGGACCAAAAGCGCCGACGAGATCCTCGCCAGCATCGCGCGCTTCGCTCAACGGACACTCGACTTTCAGGCCGCGCCACTTATTGCGCGAACCACGCGGTCAGGACACTAGGCGAGGACACCGGTACGTTCGTGACCGTCTATTGAAGCAGTCGAGATCGTCTTTCGCAGTGCAAAAGGCTGGCTGTGACAAGGTGAGCCCGGCCACCGGATGTGCCTCCTGCTATCCGCTTGGCTGGCCGCCACTTCACTGGGCCGAAGTCGTTTCTCGCCTCGAAATGACATAGACGAGGAGGATTGGCTTTGACTGGCCGATGGGGCGAGCGTAGGCTCCTGCGCAAACGTCACCTTTGATTTACCGCGCTCTCCCGTGAAGGCACTCCAGATTGCAGGGTGGCCGCGCCGGGAGATCCGGCGCGTAGCAGGAGGAGGATATCGTGGGATCTCGTCTCTCGAGGGCGGCGCTCGTGCTGGGCGTGGCGGTTGCGGCCGTGGCGGGAGTAGAGGGCGCTCGCGCCCAAGGGTTGACCGGTCAGATCTCAGGCGCGGTCACCGACGCCGAGGGCGGCGTGGTGCCCGGCGCCAGCGTGACGATTATCAATGTTGGAACCAATCTCACACGCGAAACGGTGACCGGGCCAGATGGGGCGTTCGTGTTTCCCGATCTGCTTGCCGGCACGTTCAATCTCAGTGTGAGCCTCGAAGGCTTTAAGACCTACGAGCAGGAGAGCATCGAGCTCGGCGCCACGGAACGTGTCGCCTTGCGCACCATCGTGCTGGACGTCGGCCAGCTCGAGGAAACCGTAACCGTCCAGGCCGAGGCGGTCGTGGTCCAGACACAGACCGCCGCACGTTCCGGTTTGATCACGCGTGAGAACTACGAGAACATCGCGCTCAAAGGACGCGACTTCGCGGGCATGCTCCAAGTGCTCCCGGGCGTCATCGATACGAGGAACCGCGAAGCACCGGGTTGGGGGAGCATGGGCGGCCTTTCGATCAACGGCCGTGCCTCGTTCAACTTTGCCTACGACGGCGTCACGAACAAGGATACCGGCTCCAACAGCTCGAACTACGCCGCCCCTGGGCTCGATTCGATCGCCGAGGTCCGCGTACAAGCGGCAAACTTCCAGGCCGAGTACGGACGCAGCTCCGGCGCCACGATCAACGTGGTGACCAAGAGCGGCAGCCAAGAGTTCCATGGCAGCGCGGCGTACTACAAGCGAGACGACGCGCTCAATGGCAACGAGTTCACGCGGCGCCAGCAGGGTCTGCCCAGACCGCTGTATACGTTCGACAATGTGGCATGGACGCTCGGCGGGCCTGTGCTGCTTCCAGGCAGCTCGTTCAACAGGAGCCGCAACAAGCTCTTCTTCTTCTGGTCGCAGGACGTGCTGACGCGCACGGATCCGGGCAGCCTCGAGCAGCGGCGGATGCCGACGGCGCTGGAGCGGGCAGGCGATTTCTCCCAGACCTTCGACAGTCAGGGCCGGCTGATCCACATTCGAGACCCGCTGCGCGCCGGCACGTGCAACAGCGTCGATGGTGGACCGGCGTGCTTTCCCGGCAATGTGACTCCCACCAGTCGCATCGAGCCCAATGGCCAGGCGCTGCTGAACCTGCTCCCACTCCCGAATGCCGTGGACCCCACCGGAAACGAGCAGTACAACCACGTCTTCCAGACCCTGCAAGACTGGCCGAGAAACGACCAGGTCGTGCGCATGGATTGGAACGTCGCCTCGCAGACCACTTTCTACTCGCGTGTCCAGTTCGGGTACGAGAAGCGCGAGGGCGAAGTGTCGTTTCTGGGCGCCACCAACGGCTGGCCGCAATATCCGTCGAAGTACGAGATCGACACGGTAAGCGTCGTCAATACGCTGCTCCACACGTTCAATTCGACAACCTTTGCCGAGCTGACAGTCGGTGTGAATTGGGCGCATCAGTATACGAGCCCGTTCAACCAAGCCGCTCAGGATCGCAACGATCGCACGCGTGTGTTGGCCGGCATGCCGCAGTTCTTCCCCGAGGCGAATCCGCTCAACGTGCTGCCGCAGGCGACGTTCGAGGGCGGCCTGCCGGCGCCAGACGACGATATCGGTGAGATTGGCGTCGAGCAGCGCTTCCCCTTCTTCGGCTACAACACGCTGTGGAACTTCTCGGGCAGTGTGACGAAGGTCAAGGGGGCGCACAACCTGAAAACTGGGCTCTTCGTCGAGCACACGACCCGCCCCGCGCAGCGGTCGTCCAGCTTCAATGGCGCTTTCCGTTTCGACACTGACGGCTCGAACCCGCGGGATACGAACATCGGCTTCGCCAACGCGCTACTCGGATCGGTGACGGAATATCAGGAATCGAACGCGCACCCGTCAGCGCATGGTCAGTTCGTCAACGTGGAGTGGTACGTCCAGGACAACTGGCGTGTGGGGCCGAGGTTCACTATCGATGCAGGCGCGCGCTTCTATTACATTGCGCCTACCCGAAGCGAGGGGGATCAGGTCGCGATGTTCCTCCCCTCGGCGTGGGACCGCGAGAACGCGCCGCGGCTCATCGAGCCGGTGAGTGTCGACGGCGAGCGCTTGGGCCGGAACCCGCTCACGGGGGAGCGCGTCCCGGAGGTTCATATCGGCACCTTGGCCGAGGGCCATGGAGACGCGTACAACGGCATGCAGGTGTTCGACGAGACGGTGATGGACACGCCGCCCGTCAAGGTGGCGCCGCGGCTCGGCTTTGCCTGGGATGTGACTGGTGACGGGCGTACGGCGGTACGTGGTGGCGCCGGCGCCTTCTACGATCGTTTCTCGGACGATACGATCCTGTCGTTGGTCGAACAGCCGCCGTTGTTGGAGACGCGTAACACCTACTACACGACGATCGATGGTCTCCTGGCGAGTCAACTGACTGCCAGTCCGCGGAATGTGGACTACCTCCCGGACTTTGATCCACCGGTGGTCTACAACTGGAGCCTCGGCGTCCAGCGTGACGTCGGCTTCAATCTCATCGCGGACGTCGCGTACGTCGGAAATGCCGCTCGTAACCAATTGGTCAACCGCGAGCTGAACGGGGCACCCTACGGCTATGCCTTCCTGCCGGAGAACCTCGACGAGACCAACATCATTGACGGCCAGATGCGCCCGCTGCCGGACAACCTCCTGAGACCGTATCGAGGCTTTGGTAATATCAGGCAGCGGGAGTTCACCGGCTATTCCAATTACCACTCCGTGCAGGCGTCGGTAAACCGTCGGCGCGCCGCGGACGGGTTGTCATTTGGCCTGTCCTACACGCATCAGTTCGAGAACAGCGCGCTCCAGGATATCGACCCATTCGTACCGGATAACCACGCCAGGTACTACACCGCGGCCGGTAAGCGCCCTCACACCTTCGTGGTCCACTACTCGTACGAGGTGCCGAATCTGAGTGACACATGGCGAAACGGTATCGTCCGTGCAATCTTCGACAACTGGGAAGTGTCTGGAATCACGTCGATTCTCAGCGGCACCTACGACGAGATCACATACAGCTTCACCGGCGTGCCGACCGGCGCATTGGTTGGCACCGGCGCCGTCGGCGGTGACCTGAGCGGCACTCGGGTCGATTTCGTCTGCAATCCGAATCTGGCACGCGGTGAGCGGACCTTCGATCGTCAGTTCCGGACGGAATGCGTGGCGCCACCGGCCGGCCCGTTCCTCCTGGGTAACTCGAGAGGCGACGAATACCTGACACCCGGATACGTGAACTGGGACATCTCGATCTTCAAGAACATTCCGCTCGGCGGCTCGAGACGGTTGCAGTTCCGTCTGGAGATGTACAACGCATTCAACACGGACCAATGGACCGAGGTGGACACGAGTGCCGTGTTCGACTATTTGACCGGTGAGCAGACCGACGCGAACTTCGGCCGGCTCACCGGAGAGACACGCGACGCGCGCCGCGTTCAGGTTGGCATGAGGTTGACGTTCTAAGTGGCGCGCGGCCTCCGGCCGCGCCTCCCGATGCTCACTTGCGGGCCCGACACGTGACTCAACGGGCGTCACGTGTCGGGTTCTCAAGGGCTCTTAGCCATGGCGCTCACCACAGCAGCCGGAGCACGAGTTGCATGGTCCGGGCGTCGTCGGCGCTGGTAAGCACACCGACATCGGAGTTGGAGATGTTGGCAGACGGATTGCTGAAGTTCGTATTGTTGAACAAGTTGAAGATCTCACCGCGAAAATCGAGATTAGCGGCGCCGACGCGAAACCGCTTCGTGATGGAGAGATCAGTGCGGCGGTAGGGTGGACCAATGAGGGTGTTGCGTCCCGCGGTCCCCTGGAAGCCAGCGGCTGGCAGCTCGTAGGCCGTCGCGTCGAACCACCGCTCTGGCGCCGGATCGTCGAGACGTCCCTTGTCATCCTCGCGTCCGGGCGAGAAGTTGACGCGGTTGGGAACGTAGCTACCGAGATTCTGGATGGCGCTGCCCGATACGGTGAAGGGCACGCCGCTCTGCAGGCGGACGGCGCCGGAGAGCTGCCAGCCACCCAAGATGGACGCCCAGGCACTGCCGTTGGCGAGCCATAGCTTGCCCTCGCCAAATGGCAGCTCGTATCCGAATGTGATGCTGCTGCGGTGCCGCTGGTGGTAGCGCGAGTACGCGTGGTCCGCATCCTTGTCCCATCGGAATGCCGTGTCGTTGGCTTCCGTTTCGCCCGAGCCGTTGTCGGTGTTCTCCGAGATCTGGTAGCTGCCGGAAAAGAACAATCCCGACGAGTACCGCTTCTCGAGGCGGACCGAGAGACCGTGAAAGTCCGCGTATCCGTCGTTGGAGGAGGTGAGGATTGCGGGGGCGAAGTCTGGATACGGCGAGCGCTCTTCCACCGGCGTCGTCCCCTCGACTGGCTGGTTCAAATTGAATCGCTTGTGCAGGCTCCGGCTGGCGCTGGCAGTGTAGGCGACCTCCAGCACGTAATCGCGCCCAAAGCTGCGCTGCACGTTGATGTTCCACTGCTTCGTGTGCGCGCTCTGGTTGTCGGGATTCATCGCAAACGGTGCGGGAAACCGATCGACCGCGCTCAGGTCGGGAAAGAGCGCGTCCACGCGGACCAGCTCGTCTCCACTGGGTGACAGGTCGAACCTGCCGGCAAACGGCGGCAGCAGTCTCGTGAACTGCAGCTCGTTCAAGTTGAAATTGTCGTAGTAGATACCGAATCCGGATCTGATGACCGTACGGTCCGACAGGTTGTACACGACCCCGAGCCGTGGCCCCCAGTTGTTCAGGTCCTTTCGGACGATCCCAGCGGGATAGAAACCATCCTGCGGGATGATGAACGGCGCGAGCGCTGGTGGAACGTTGTCGGGGACCTCGTGATAGGCGATCTTGCCGCTCTCTCGGTCGAACGACGCCTCGAGATTGTCCACCTCGCGCCACGGCGCCAGGTATTCCCACCGCAGGCCCATCTGCAGCGTGAGCTTGTCGGTGACTTGCCACACGTCGTCGAAGAAGGGCGCGAAGGTCGGCGACACGTAGTTCGAGTCGGCCGTGCCGAACTGCCCGGCGCAGGTCGAACAGTAGCCGAGCAGGAAATCCGCCACGGCATGGGGCTCGCTGTTGGCTTGCCCGGTCGCCCGACCGTTGAAGCTGAGCGCCCCGCGCGGGCCGACGGGGGTGATCTGGTAGAACTTTCGGTACTGGGCTTGGAAGCCGAAGCGAAGGTTGTGTCGCCCGGCGACCTTGCTCGTGGCGCTGGAGATGCTGAAGACGTCCTCGGTGGCGCCCTGTGCGATGCCGGTGCCCGGGACGACGTCGCCGTAACCCGCAAGGTCGGCGCCGGGTCGGCCGAAGTACTGCTCGTCCGTGCCGCCCTGCAAGTTCTGGAGACCGGTCTCGGCGACCCAGTTTCGCGAGGTGTAGTCCTCCCCCGTCAGGATGTTGTCGCCGACGTGATGCGCGTAGTTGTAGCCGAAGCGGATCTCGTTGACGAGCGTCGGCGAGATCACCCAGGTGTGTCCCAGCGCGAGGTTCCTGCCGACCTGGGGGCGGCCGGTGTCGGTGATCTCCTCGGGAATGATCTGCTGGCTGTCGTACCAGAGGAACCGCTGGAACAGGGTGTGGCTGCGGTTGAGTAGCTGATCGAGGCGGCCGTTCACGGTGTCGGTGTCATCGGTGAAGTTCCGCACCGCGCGGTAGTTATTGGGGCCCGATAGATTGGGCGCCGGGATCGCGGGCGCCTGGAGGGCGGCGAACGGTACGATGCGACCCTGGGGGATAATGTTACCGGGAAACGGCTCGCCGGTCAGCGGATCGAGTATTGGCGTGGCGACGCTCGAGAAATCGCCTCTCAAGAATGCCGGCTCCGGCACGTTTGCAAACTGGACCTCGCCCTGTGTCGTCTCCAGTCTTTCGTACGATCCGAACGCGAAGAACCGATCCCTGAGGATCGGTCCGCCGACCGTGAATCCGAATTGATTGCGCTCATAGTCTGGCTCCGCCTCGTCTTCGGGCGCAAAATAGTTGGGAGCGTTGAGGCTCTTGTGTCGAAAATACTCGTAGAGCGAGCCTCGGATCTGGTTCGTGCCGGACTTCGTCACGATGGACACGACAGCCTGGCCTTGGCCGAACTCGGTCGAGAAGGAGTTGCGCAGCAGGTTGACCTCCTGCAGGCTGTCGATGGGCGGGTTGAGCGACATGTTGTTGAAGCGTAGCGATCGGACGTAGACACCGTCCACGGCATAGTTGGTCGAGCTGTCGCGCCCGCCTTCCACCGTCACGTACTGATCTCGTCGTCCGTACTGCGTGCCGCGCTGGAAGCTGCGGCCCGTCACGCCGGCTGCCATTGTCGCGAACTGAAGGACGCTCCGTCCGGCGACAGGTAGCTCTTCGAGCTGCTTCTCCGCGATCACCTGTCCGACCGAGGCACTTTGCGTCTGCAACAAGGGCGCTGACG
>JBOGIN010001322.1:0-2033 GCA_050742275.1 Vicinamibacteraceae bacterium | reverse complement strand
CCGAACTCGCGCCGTCATGGGCCGCCTAAAGGCGGCCCCTACTTGAATTCTTCACAGGCTCTAAGCTAAAGGCCTGCGCTACGGGATTCAGAAACTATACCGAAGCGCCAGCCGGACCTGGCGCTCGGGAAACGCGTCGTTCAGCTCGAAGATGCGCATGAAATCGCCGCTCGTGATGTCCGTCTCGGGGTTGTCGAACTTCGGCGTGTCCGTGACGTTGGTCGCTTCGATCCGCGCTTCGAGCCGGTGCGTCCCGCCGAGCGGGAAAGTCCGGAATACCGAAAAGTCGAGGTTCCAGCCGCCAGGACCACGGAACTGGTTCGGCAGTGTATTCCCGAACCGCACGCCCTCCGGCTGCGCCCACGCGCTGGGATCGTAGTAGGCGCCGTCGGCGCCAATATCGCCGATCCTCGTGACCGTGCCCACCAGGTCGGCCGTCTGCAGGTTGCCCGGCGTATTCAGCGTCGTGTCGTCGGCGGTGACAGTGAACGGCGTCCCGCTGAAGGCCGTGAACACACCGTTGATCTGCCAGCCGCTGACGAGCATCTTTACAAGATTCTGGCGGAATCCCGCGCCTTGCCACGGTAGCTCGTACACGAAGGCCATGGTGAGCGTGTGCGGCCGGCTGCCGCCCCCGCGCATCCAGTTGCGCGCCTGCGCTTCCGGCGTCGGGAGCTCGTACTGGGCGCCGCCGCCGTACACCGAGCCCGAGAGGCTGGCGCCGCGCGCCCAGGTGCTGCTGAAGGTGTAGTGCCCCTTGAGCAACAGCCCATCTGTCAACGGCCGGGTGACGCCTACCTGCAGCGCGTCGTAGTCCAACTTCGTATACGGCGTGAAGATCATGAGGGGAAGCTGCCGCCCGTGCGAGACGAGATACGGGCGATCGAGCCCGCCCCCACCGAGCGTCCGCGCGTTGTTGATGTTGATCGACGTCAACCCACCTCTCACCCGGTTACCCACATAAGCGATGTCGACCGAGAGATTGAACGGCAGGCGTCGCTCGAGCGCCACGTTCCACGAGTGCGTCTTGCCTCGGTCAGTCGACTGCGGGACAGCGGTCCGCACACCCACGGTGTTCGGCAACGCCACGCGGCCATCGGGCACGTCCGGTGTCTCGAGGTGGGGGATCCCCTGATCCAGCGTGCCATACCAGCCGAACGTCGCGCGCTCTGCCGGCGTCTGGTAATCCGAGTAGACGACCATTGGGTAGCTCTCGGACAAGGCGAACTCATTGGACATGTTCTGCGCATCGTACGAAAGACCGTACCCGCTGCGAACCACCGTCCGGTCGTCGAGGCGATAGACCACGCCGACTCGCGGCGCAAACGAGTCCTTCGGCGCCTCGAGCCCCATGTTCTCCGGGTTGCCTCCCACGCCGCCGATCCGCACATCGAGCGTCTCCAAATCGAGCATCTCGATCTGTCGATCGGCACGCCGCATGATGGGGTAGTACTCCCAGCGCAGGCCCAGATCCAACGTGAGCTTCGGCGTCACCGTCCACCGGTCTCGGATGTACAGCGCGTGCTGCCACTCGTTGGCCGTGAAATTTTCGTACTGCAAGCTTTTCCCGGCACTGTCCACGAGGCCCAACAGAAACGCCGCGTGCGTGTTGTAGGAAGTTCGCCGTCTGCGATCCCGCACCGAACGTCCGCGTCGCGTTCCCAGCGAAGTCGAACGCGCCGCGTGGGTTGGCCTCTGACGGCTGCCAGTCGTCCCGTGTCAGGTGGTTCAGCATGTACCCGGCCTTCAGCTCGTGCCGGCTCAGCACCTTCGTGAGGTTGGTGGTGAACGCCTGGACGGTCTCGTCCCGATAGATGGGGCTCCAGTCGGGCGTGTCCCCAAGCGACGTGAATCCGGTGGAGAACGCCGGCATGCCGGCATAGCGCGGATCGCCGGCGCCTTGATCGTTGGTGCCTGGAACCCCCAGCTCCTGTCCCAGCATGCCCAAGCCGAAGTCCGGTGAGCTCACGAACTGATCAAGGATCGAGGCGCCAAACGAGCTGTCCAGGAGCAGCGTCGGGCTGAGCGTCCAG
>JBOGIN010001321.1:0-4199 GCA_050742275.1 Vicinamibacteraceae bacterium | reverse complement strand
CCGAACCGGTCGACGTCGACGCCCATCGGCACCACATGAACGTCGCGCCTGTGGCGCGGCACCTGCGCGCCTCGGATCTCTTCCGCGGTGTAATCGGAGTTGGCCAGATGGTAGTCGAACTGCGGCGTGTACACGTGCCCCATGTACCATCGCGCCAGGGCGCGTACGGCGCTGGACGATCCACCGAGCGCTCCGACGTTGTCGTCGAACCGCTCGCAGCTCAAACCAACCAGCGTTGGCCGGGCGATACCGGCAACGCCGAACCGCCGGAGCACCCCCGCCAGGTAGCAGAGCGCGTACTTGTCACACACCTCGACCAGGTCTGGCCGCTCGACACGGAGGATTTCCTGGATGGCAGCCCACGGCCACAAGTATCGGTGTGGCAACAGCAGACGATAGCGGCGATCGACGATGGGGGCGCGCGGCGCCTTGATGTAGTAGATGCGTCCGTACTCGCCGACCTCCTCGATGCTGCCCCGCTCCGCCGGCACGACGAGGCGCATCGGGCGCCCAGCCGCGTTCGCCGCCCGCAGCATCGCGCGGTAAAAGGTGCGAATACCACCGGAGGAAGGGTGCCACGCGTTGGTCAGATGGAGTGTCTTCATGGCTACGACCCGAGCGTTGCCCGTCGGTAAGGACGCAGGAGTCGCCTCGCGGCCGCGACGCCGGTACGGCCGATCGTGAGAACGAAGCTGACGACGAGCATCGGCATGCGAGAGAGGTCTTCGACGAGCGAAGCGCGTCCCTCGCCCACGATGAGCGCGCCGCGGCGCATCGCAAAGAGATTGAACAGCGTCGACAGGCCCGTGAAGGCGACCGATGCGAGGATGCTCTCCGTCAAGCGCGCCGTGCCGCGCAACCAATGGACGCCGAGCTCCATCGTGTGGGTGCAGAGCGGCAGGAGCAGCATGACGGTCACCGAGGCGAGCCACGTGGGCTGCGCGTGACGGAAGGCCTGCGTGAGCGCGCCGTAGAAGCCAGACGTCATGCCGCGAAACGCCAGCTCGGTCATCATGGCGGCGAGCGCGGCGTCGAGCCCTGCGGAGAGATTCGTGGAGAAGAAGATCGTGGACCTGAACCCGGCGCTCAGCACCGCCGACTTCCAGTTCCAGCGCCGGACGATCCGGCGAACCGGATGCCGCACCAGATTGTGCAGCACATCACTCACCCGCTCGTCGATCTGTGTGCTCATGGGTTGAGACTGCCGTCCGGGCGGTCTAAAGACCGCGCGCTACAAGACCGCGACGAGGCGCGCGGCACGACGACCTGCATCGACGACGACGGCCTGTATCGACACGGGCCTGCTTCGAAAGCCGCGGGCGGCGATCATCGTCCAAGCGTTGTCGCGCGGGGTCTTCAGACCCCGCGTCCATCCCCATCAGATCGCGGCAACGGGCAATGCCCGCGCCACAGAACGAGCGGCGACCTCGCGATAGGTGTCGAACAGCGGCGCCAGCGCGCGCTCCCACGTCCGCCCGAGCGCGTAGTGCCGCGCGGCGTCACCCATGCGACGGCGAAGCGCCTCGTCTGCCACGAGCTGGCACAACCGCTCGCTCATGACCTCCGAGGGGTCACCTTGGCACGTGAACCCGGTCTCATCTGGTCGCATGTTCTCCCGTGGACCACCGCGATCCGAGACGATCACCGGCAGTCCCGATGCCTGCGCCTCGAGCACGACGTTGCCCGCGGTGTCGGTGCGGCTGGGAAACAGAAAGACATCGGCCGACGCCATGGCGCGCGCCACCTCTGCATGCGGCAGCTCTCCGGTGAACACCGCGTTCGGACAGGCGCGCCGCAGCGCGCCGCGCATGGGCCCATCCCCAACGAACACGAACCGCGCGAGACACCCCCGACGGCTGAGCGCCCGCTCGAAGAGGGGCACGGCCGCCAGACCTTTCTCGTGCGAGAGACGCCCGACGTAGAGCACGGCCGGTATGGTCCGTGACACCCGCCAGGCAGCGCGCAGCGCGTCCGACCGCGCCCTGGGAGAAAAGCGAACCGTGTCGACGCCGCGCGGCCACAGCCGCAGCTTCTCGGACCCCAGCTTCCCCGACACGAGCAGGCGCCGCGTGGCCTCGGACGGCACGAGAATCCGCTCGCACTTGCCGTACGGCCATCGCAGGTACTCGCGCATGAGCTGTCCCAAGCGGCGCGATCCGCTGAGCAGCTCCGCGTACTCGGCAAGCTGCGTGTGAAAGCTGCCCACCATCGGGAGCCCGAGTCGTCCCGCCACGTACATCGCCGCCAGGCCCACGGGCCCTGGGGTCGTCATGTGCACGAGCGTGATGTCGTCGCGTCGCGCGTGCGCGAGGAACGCCAGGAGCCGAGGAACGTACATCTGCATGCCACGGTAGAACGGCACGCCGACGCCAATGGAGCGCAGCGCCAGGTAGTCCGGTTGCGACACACTAACATGGGACGCGGTATAGACGCGCAGGCGCATGTCTGCCGGTGCGCACCGCAGCACCGCCTTGAGCGTGGTCGTCACGCCATTGACCTTTTCGAAGTCGTTGTCGGTGAAGATAGCCACTCGCATGTCAGGCTGCTTCCAGCAAGCGCCCCGCCGGCCGCGCCACCAGATCGACGAGCAGCGACTGGTTGAACCGTTCCTCGAGCACGAAGTGCGCGTAGGCCAGCGCGAGCGGAATGGTGACCAGCGGCAGGCCCACGACCGCGCCGACGAGCATCGCGTGGCGCCGCCAGTGCAGCGGCTCGCGAACGAGCCGAGCGATCTGCTCCTGATAGAACCCTGTCGCCAGCCGGACGATGTCCGACGCCATCGTGAAGTAGTGGCCGTGCGCACCTTCCACGCGGGTCCGGCCGGCGCGCAACTCCCGCATGAACTCCTCGCGCGTGCTCGCGCGATCCGAGACCACGTAGGTCCGCCCCGTGCCGCGCCCGGTGTGGGAGTCACTGCCGGCGACGCCAATCTTGCGGCAGGCGCCGGCCAGCGCCGTCGCGGTCAGGTTCTGCGCCGCGAGGCGCGAGCCGTTGCGAACCTCGAGGGCGTCGACCCACGGCATCAGCCGGGCGACGTGCGCCGCCGTGATCCGGCCGTTGACACGCGACGCCACGTGGTTGAGGCTGGTGAAGATACGCTGCTGCCTGAGGTACGGCGACAGTTGGCGAATGTCCTGCCGCAGGCGGTCGATCTCCGCGAACTGCGCCTCGTTGATGTCGAGCACGTTGAGGTGCACCTTCACGTGATCGTCCGGAAAGGTGGCCGTCACCTCGCAGCCGACGATCACGTCCGGCCGATCGGCGATCGTGAGCGCCCCATCGATGGTGTCGTGGTCGGTAATGGCCACCAAGTCCATCCCGCGCGCTTTGGCGAGCCGATACACGCCCTCGGGCGTGTTGTACGACTCCTTCATGATCAGGCTCAGCGGATACAGCGACGTGTGGCCAGAGAAGTACGTGTGCACGTGCGTGTCGAGCTTCACTGCTCCTCCTTTCGGTGGCGAGGCATCACCCCGTCACCCGGTCACCTTGTCACCCGGTCACCCATCCCGGCTCCATCGTCCTCACGAAGCTGCCTGCACCGTCAGCGGCTCGACATCGACGCTTTCGGGCGCCGCCGCCGCGTTCCAGGCCGCGCCCCGGTAAAGCATCACGCCAACGTCGACGTTCGATCGCAGCGCATCGCGAATCGAGCGCCAATCCTTGCGCGCCTTCAACAGCGTCTTCCACGAGTAGAGGTGACGGGGCTTATGGAAGTCGCTGTTTGCGATGTACGGATAATGCTTCAGGCTCGTCACCGAGAACAGGTCGTCTCGATTCGCCGCTTCCCAGACATCCACGAGCGGTGCCAGCTCACGACGGTGCTCCCAGAGATAGCAGGTCGAGATCTCCAGCCGCATTCGTGTGCGATGGTGCGGATGACACGCGATGCTCACCGCCTCTTGACGGCGAACCTCTCGCAGAATCGCGTCGGCGGACTGATCGGCGCTGATGTACTCCCTGATGCCGAGGGCGATGATGTGCGAGTTCTTCCTGCTCCGCAGGTGGTTCTGCGTGATCTCCGCGCCCGGCAGCACCAGGAGGCCGTACCGCTCCATCGCACGCGCGGCCTCGGCCTCGATCTCGGCGAGGTACTCGGGGAAGCACTCGGCGGTGAGGGAGAAGTGCCGCCGGCCGAGCGTGAGCAGGCGGCCCGCGCGTGCGAGCAGGTCGCGCTCCATGAGGATGTGGTCCGTAAT
>JBOGIN010001320.1:0-7667 GCA_050742275.1 Vicinamibacteraceae bacterium | reverse complement strand
CTGACCCCGGGCGCGCCCCCGGGGGTCGTTCACGCTACGGCTGCCCCTGCCAATAGCACGCGAAACGACAGTCGAGCGTGCCGCCATTTCACAGCGCAATGGCGCCGCTGCTGCCCCGCGCCGTGCTCACTCGAATCTGTCGCAGAAGTGCGCTGCAATCACGTGCTGATTGCCTGGGGCGCACCCCGGCTCACACGCGCCGCGCCCGACGGCGAGGCGGACGCGAAATCGAGGGCGTGTTCCCAGCGCCGACGCAGCAGTCGATGGTGCGGTCAAATGAACGTCCAGCATCGGCTGCCATGTCCCGCTAACCGAGTGGAAAGGGGCATCACATGTTCCGGGCGCTGGTCGAGATACGCGGCCTGACGGCCATGATGATCGCGGCGGCAACAGGCGTGTGGGGTGTGATCACGTACCCGCCGGCCACGGATAACGTGTTCCTGCAGCTCATCGCGCTGCGCGAGCCGGTGCTCTTTCGGGCGCTCGTACACGGGTACGCAGCCCTGTGGTTCAGCACGTCGTTCCTGGCCGCGTCGCTGGTTCTGTCAGTGGCGACAGTCCTGACATATCGCCGCCCGCCCATGCCTCGCGCTCGTCCCCTTCCGCGCTACGCGAAACCGGAAACGCGCCCAACCCCGTCCCTCGTCCTCGGCGAGACACATCACGTCACCACGCCGGGCCCCGCGCCAGAACCCACCTGGCTGACGATTCCACAACGCGGCCTCTACACCGGCGTCATGATTCTGGGGGCCGTCGGCACAGGGAAAACGTCTGCGTGCATGTATCCGTACGTCGAGCAGCTCCTGCGGTGGCGGGCACAGGATCCGGATCACAAAGTGGGCGGCCTTGTGCTTGAAGTCAAGGGCGATTTCTGCCACCAAGTGCGGGACATTCTCTCGCGGGCGGGTCGCGGGGACGACTACCTCGAGATTGGCCTCGACACCGGCTTCTGCTACAACCCGCTCCACAACGATCTCGACCCGTATGCGGTTGCGTATGCTGTCGCGACACTCCTGAACAATCTCTTCGGCCGCGGCAAGGAACCGTTCTGGCAGCAGGCGTACACCGACCTGCTGAAGTTCGTGATCTCGCTGCGTCGGATTACCGAAGGCTACACGACGCTTTCCGAGGTATATCGCTACATCATCAACGATTCACTGATTGACCAGAACATCCGGGACCTGAAGAACCAATTTCGCGAGCCCCGCGAAGTCATCGTCGTCTCCAATCGCGATTACGAGACGCAAGTCCACCGGGCGCCGTGGACGCTGTGGGAAAAGCTCGGTGCCCGCGAAATGGCTCACCAATATGCCGTGGATCTGGAGGGGTTCCTTGCCGCTCATGACATCCCGTTCGCGGTCCGACAGGGAACAGATGCCATTTGCTCCGATCGCCGGCATCGCTTGGACGCAATCGACCGCTGGTTTCACGGGCCTTGGGCGAAGCTCGATAACAAGGTCAAGGCTTCGATCGTGGAAGGCGTCGTCGTGTTCCTCTCGTTGTTCGATGAGAATCCAGCCGTCTACAAGGCGTTTTGCCCTTCGCGAGCCTCGTACGCGAACACCCCGGAACCCGGTCAGCCGCAGCCCCTGCCCCCGCTGGAAGACCTGGTTGAGAAGGGCCGCGTCCTCGGGCTGAACTTCCCGGTGGCGCTGAACCCCGCGCTGGCGCGCGGACTGGGGGTCATGTTGAAACTGGACTTCCAACGCGCTGTCTTGAATCGCATCCCGAAGATCGCGGCAGATCCGCGCGGTCAATGGCGAGACATCCTGTTCGTCGCCGATGAGTACCACGCGTTCGCGACGGTCGGTGAAACGGATCCCACCGGCGACGAGCGAGCGTTTGCGCTCTCACGGCAGGCAAGATTGATCCCAATCGTGGCGACGCAGAGCATCAGCTCGCTCCGGTCGGCGCTGGCAGGCGACGATGCGTGGCGCACCCTGTTGCAGTGCTTTCGCACGAAGCTCTTCCTCGCCACCAGCGACGAGCTGACGGCGCGCGTCGCCGCCGAGTTGTGCGGTCGTGCTGACCAACTCAAAGCGAGGTACACCATCGCCGAAACGGGGATTGGTGCACACATTTCGCTGCTCAGCGGGAAGGCGGCAGCCGAGCACCGCACGCTGGGCGCAAGCAAGTCCTATACATTCGAGTCCGACTATATCTTTCAGCCGCGTGTGTTCATGGAGCTGCAGAACGCCCAGGCGGTGGCGTTGCCGTACGACGGCCTGAACCCGTTGCCGCCGCAGTACTGCTACCTCAAGCCGTACTATCTCGACGTTCAAACCAGCTACTTCGAACATCTCGCGCAGGGGGCGCTGTGAGCAGCCTAGATCGCATCCTGCCGTTCCTGAAACCCATCGAGGATCTGCTCGTCGATCCTGGGATCACCGAAGTCATGGTCAACGAAGGCGGGAGGCGCGTGTTCATCGAGCGCAACGGCCTGCTCGACATCGTTTCGAACCGGCGGCTGGAATCGCGAAACCTGACGGTCGCGATCAAGAACATCGCCCGTGCGTGTGGCGACGAGATCTCCGACATGCAGCCGCTGCTCGACGCGCGCCTCGAGGATGGGTCGCGCGTGGCGGCGATGTTCCCTCCGTGCGCGGTAGGTGGGCCGATCCTGACAATCCGGAAGTTCACCAGGCGGTTCACGCTGCAGGAGCTCGTCGAGGTCGGTGCAGTGACACCTGCCATGGCGGCGACGCTGCAGGCCGCTGTATCACACCAGCGGAACATCCTGATCTCGGGAGGAACGGGGACGGGCAAGACAACCCTGCTCAACGCGCTGGCTGCGCATATTCCCGTTCAAGACCGCGTAGTGGTCATCGAGGAAACCGCCGAGATCCATCTGGACAAGCCGAATGTGGTGCGGCTCGAGGCGAGGCGCGCTCAAGCGCCGCTTGGTCACGAAGCGCCGCTCCCACCGGTAACGATTGCCGATCTGCTCCGGGCTGCTCTCCGCCATCGGCCCGATCGCATTCTTGTCGGCGAGGTGCGCGGTGCGGAGGCGTTCGATCTCCTCCAGGCGTTGAACACTGGCCATCTCGGCAGCCTCAGCACGATCCATGCGAACTCGGCGGAACAGGCATTCACGCGACTTGCGCACTGCGTTCTCATGGCAAATGTCGGGTTGCCCCATCGGAGCGCACGTGAGGCGATTGCGCTCGCCATTCACTTGGTCGTGCACATCGCGCGCACCGATGGCCACCGCCGCGTCACGGAGGTCGTGAACGTCAAGGGATACGACGGAGCGGCCGACCGGTTCGTCCTCGAACCCTGTCTGCTGTACGAGTCGGCGCATGAAGGAGTCGCGTCGTGATGCAAGGCGCTCGGTCTCACGCCCTCGCAGCTCTCTCGTTGGCGGTGCTTGCTGCCTGCGGGCGGGAGGGTACGCCCACCGGACCGGACACCCCGCGATCATTCCTTGAAGGCACGTGGAGCGGCACGCTCACGATCGAGCGTGAAGGCGAGCCCACGACATCCGGTCCGACGACCTGGACCTTCGAGGTCGTGCCGGGAACGAACCTGCAGACATTCAACGTCAGGATCGAGTCGGAGCATCCCTTTCTACTGATCACGGTGACCGTGTTGAGCCAGATCACGCCGTCGAATACGCCGCCGGCACGCATCAGTACGCAAGGAGACTATCCGTCGCCGCGCGGCTGCACGGGCAGTCTCTTGAGCGTCGGCACGGCCGACACGCGCACCATCGATGCCGACTTCTCCGGCGTGGATTGCCCGTCGCTGCAACACTCGACATACCGTGGACGCGTTCAGCTCATCAAGGCCGGACCATGACCCAATCGCCCACTGGAGCCAACCTCACCGCTTCGCTAATGCATGCGGTTGGACGACGGCGGAGGAGGAGATGACATGGATATGAAGATAGCCATTCTGGCCCTGACCATGGTCCAGGGAGGACAAATTGTGGAGAAAAAGACGAGCCCCACGTTCGAGGAGATGATCCGGATGCGGGTCGTGTTCAGCGTGCCAGGTATGGACACGGTGAACGTCCGCCGAGACCTCGCGTACAAGAACGCGGACGGTGACTCGCTCCACATGGACGTTTACTCCCCAGCCGGGCCGCCGCGTCCGCGCCCGGCGGTGATCCTCGTTCACGGTGGCCCGATTCCCAAGGTCGGGGCCAAGAACATGGGGGTCTTCGTCTCGTATGGCGAGTTGCTCGCCGCCTCGGGATTTGTGGCGGTGGCCTTCGATCATCGCTTTCTGGGCCCGGGTCGGCTTACCGACGCGGGAAGAGACGTCGCCGACCTCGTCGCGCACGTCCGCAAGAACGCGGCGTCGCTCGGCGTGGATCCGGAGCGGTTGGCGCTCTGGGCGTTCTCAGGCGGAGGACCGTTGCTTGCAGCGCCCCTCAGGGAGAGGCCGACGTGGTTGCGCGCTGTGGTGGCCTACTACGCCATTCTAGATTTGCAGCAGTCCCCACCTGGAGACAACCCTGGGATGAGCGCTGAACTGCGCGAGACCTTCTCGGCGATCCGGAGCCTGGGCGAGGACGCGCGAACCGCGCCCCCCATCCTGGTCGCACGTGCAGCCCGGGATAACCCT
Organism: Vicinamibacteraceae bacterium; assembly: GCA_050742275.1. Lineage (GTDB taxonomy): Bacteria > Acidobacteriota > Vicinamibacteria > Vicinamibacterales > Vicinamibacteraceae > WHTT01. The sequence continues at coordinate 3,098 of JBOGIN010001320.1, read as the reverse complement.
TGGCTCAATGGGACGATCGATCGGTTCATCCAGACCGCTCTAAACAGCGCGGCGACGCTCGACCTACTGAACCATCCGGAGGGCCGCCACGGGTTTGACATTCTCGACGACGACGCACGCTCGAAGCGGATCATCGGCTACACGCTCGAGTTCCTCCGCGAGCATCTTGCCCTCTGAGGTCGGCCCGACTGCGATGTTGACAGTGGAACCCTCCGCTCCGCTTCGCCTGCTGCGCGCCGGCTACGCGCCGGACGATTGGGTCGCGGTGTTCCTCAAGTCGTACGCGACGAACGAGACCTGCCAGCGCGTGGTCTCGATTGCGCAGCTCGCGCGGCCCGGGTTTCTGGCCTGGCTGAGGTCGAGGAATGCTGCCGGCTTCAACGTGTACGTCTCCGTGAATGCGCTGAACCCTCACGGCCGTTCGAGGACACGAGAGGCCGTAGCATCAGTGCGGCACGTGTTCCTCGAAGCCGATGACAGCGGTCCACAGGTGCTGGCCAGGATCGCGAGACGCACGGACCTGCCGCCTCCGTCATATCTGCTGCATTCGTCGAGATACCGCGTGCACGTGTTCTGGCGTGTCCATGGATTCGACATTGCGCACGTCGAAGCGCTCCAGAAAGAGCTCGCGCGCGAGCTGAAGACCGATACAGCGGCGACGTCTGCTTCGCAACTGACGAGATTGCCGTGGCTGTTCAATCACAAGCGGCGCCCCGCTGAGCTGATAACGATGGTCTACGGCCGCGTATATCACGTTTACGGGCCTCATGATTTTCCGGCGTCGACGATGCGCGCTGAGGCAAGGATCAGTGTCGTCGCCGCCAGTCTGCCAACCAATGTCCGACTCGAGCGCGCCAGGCGCTACCTGGCAGCCCTACCACCGGCGATTGCGGGGTGCCACGGGGATCTGCACACGTTTCGCGTCTGTTGTCGGCTTGTGCGCGGCTTCGCCCTGAACGACGCCGAGGCGCTGTCGTTGCTGCAGGAGTGGAACGCCCGCTGTCAGCCGCCGTGGACGGATCGCCAGTTGGCACAGAAGGTTGCGAGCGCCAGCCGCTACGGACACGAACCGATTGGCGCCGTGCTGGAGGCACGACGATGAACGGCAACGAGCGAGCAAAGCGCCCAATAGAGCCAGTTCAAATGCATATGCTTGCATAGAATATCGCTCAATTGATGGCGCAGTACTTGACATCATAACCGAAAGGTAGTATTATATTGATCATTCCGTGACTGCGCATGCGCTCCCAGGAGCCATGCGTCCCACCCCTGTTCGCCGGCGTGCACATCCACTCGGCGAACCCACCTACCGTCGGCGAGCCCAGGCTCTCGGCGGTCCTTGGAGGAAAACCCATGTCCAGGAGCAATGGAGAAGTGGTGTCTGTGAAGATCATCCCGAACGAGAAAGGCAACCCTCCGGGGAAGCTAGCTGACGCCGAGGTGATCTTCGGCGGCGAAGCGAACCCGCTGCGCGGGCTCCGATTAGTCGGCTTCGCCATTTGGGAACGTCGCGATGGAGAAGGGAAGAACGTGACGTTTCCGGCCCGGCAGTACTCGGTGAACGGGGAACGCCGGAACTTCGCGCTGTTGCGACCCGCTGACGGAGAGCGGCCTAGCGCGCAGGAACCGATTCAGGACGCGATCCTCGAAGCGTACAGCCGCTTCGAGGCGCAGTTCTGAACGGATTCTTCGGCAACCACGCCCAGGCGGCCGGACCCAGGTCCGACCGCTTGGGCCGCCGTCGGTCATCGTTAGCACTCGTTCAACGTCTTACGCAGTTGCATGGGCGGTTCGAGACGCGGGGAAGGAACAGCACGATGGACACGGTTGCACCTTTTGAGACCCGCCGCGTCGACCAGGCCACTGAAGCCAGGACTGCGCAGGTAGACCAGAAGCAGCGGCTCGCGGTGACAGCAAGCTACCTGCTCTCCGAGCAAGGGCGGAAGACGTCCCTGCTCGCCGGAGGCACCGGCCGTGCCCTGCAAGAGGTCACGCTCCATTTGCCGGAGAACCGTCTGCATCTGGTGACCGTGGATGCGCAGGGCCGAGCGAGACTCAAGCTCCGGCCGAGATTCGCGCTCAATGCTGAGCAGCGAGTGGTGCGGATCGATGCCTTGCCAACGTTCGATGTACCGCCCAGCATAGAGGATCTCTTTCGGGAAGCCGGTCGCAATCATCAGCTAGAGCACGCTTTTCACGCCGAGCACGGTGAGGCGCGCCGCGCCGCTGAGGAGAGCCGGCATCAGCAGCAGGCGGAAGCGGCTGATGCGTTTCTGGCTGACCCCACTCAGCGGCCGATGCGCCAGCCGACGCCCACGCCGCAGCGGTGCCAGCTCGACACGAAGTACGGCCGCATGATGTTCGATGCGCGCCAAGATCACGGATCCGCCCGCCTCGTGCCGCCCGAAGCATATCGTCGGTGGCGCGCCGATCTTCGCGCGCGCAACGAACGTCGGCAGCAGGAGACCGCGGCTCAGATCGCGTCGCATGCGCACAAGAAGCAGGTGATCGCCGACTGGATCGCACAGTACGGGACGCCCCAGCAGCAGGCACGCCAAGCCGCCGGGGTGCTTCCGATGGCCGAGGCGATAGAAGCAATGACGGAGCAGGCGTTCGAAGCCGGCAACGACTTGGAGCGCTATCCTTTCGATGGCGCAGCGCGGCTCCAACAGCGGCTTCGCCGGCTGCAACAGTACGCGGACGTTGTCATCAATCCGGAGGAGCTGACGATCTTCAACACCGACGCGGCAGCAGCCACGGAGGCGCAGTGGACGCTCGTGCAGCAACTGCAGCATGTATTTCCCGACGCAACCGTGAAGCTTCGCGAGCACCGAATCGCGTGGAAAGGCGATCCTGACGCTCCAACACTGACAACGTATGGGGTACTCGTGTCGCGGAAGGTCGGTCCATTCGACCTGCGCCGCGAGTACGCCGCGCCCGACGCTTGATTAGGATATACGACCGCAGACGAATCAGCCCGATGAACCGTCAGACCAGGAGCGACCAAATGCTCGAGCACAGCGACGTTGCTACCCGGCTTCCCGCACGGGACTTGAACAGAGCCAGGAAGTTCTACTCGGAGAAGCTCGGTCTGGAGC
>JBOGIN010001319.1:0-6768 GCA_050742275.1 Vicinamibacteraceae bacterium | reverse complement strand
ATTCGACAACGTGCTGCTCACGACGTGCGCCACGCCAGCGTTGTGGATCTGCGCGAGGGCTCCACCGTCCTGGTCCGCCACGTTCCCCGCGAACGTGACGTTTGCCACCGTGAGCACGCCGTCTGAGGTGCTGCCGTTGTGGCCAATAGCACCGCCGCTGCTGGCACCGCTCGAGTTATCGATGAAGCTCGAGGACACGACTGTGAGATCGCCGCGGCTGAAGATCGCCCCGCCGATGCCGTTTTCGGCAGTACCGCCCGCTGAGTTTTCAAAGAAGTGACTGGCAAAAGATTCCGCCCAACGATGGCGTGTTGGGATCGACGTAGGCCATACGAGAGCCCAGGGTGAGAAGAATTGCCCCACCGCCACCGCCGTCGGCGCTGTTACCCAGGAACTCGCTGTTCACAATGCCGAAGAGCGCTTCGTCGTCGGTGATGACAAAGATGGCGCCGCCTCCCTCCTGCGCGCCGTCCCCATCGGCGCTGTTGAGTGAGAAGACGGCGTTGGTGATCAGGACAAACCGCTCGTCTGGGTCCATGGGGTCCGGAGCCGGCGACAGCGGGTTGCCCAATGACGTCACCGCGATCGCGCCCCCTCTCGCTGCTGCGCTGTTGTTGGTGAACGTGGCGTCGGTGATCGTCATCGATGCCGCACTGCCAGCGAAGTGGATGGCGCCACCTTCCTGGGTTCCGGTGGAGGCGCTGTTATTGAGGAAGTTGACGTTGGTGAGGACGAGCCTGCCGCTACTGCTGATAGCGCCCCCTTGGCTAGCGCTGTTGTCGCTGAAGGTGACATTCACCGCGGTGAGGGCACCATCGGAGCTATTGACCCTTACCGCACCGCCGGATCCGATGCCGCTGAAGTCTTGAATCGCGAGGTTCGAGAGCGTCAAGTGCCCGCCTGACGCCACGACGAAGGGCGTGTCGGCGCCATCTCCGTCGATAACGATCGCCTGCCCGGCGCCGTCCACCATGACGTCGTTGACGACATTGGGAAGCACGTTCCCGACGATGATGGTGAAGCTGGCAGAGAACTCGATGATGTTCGGCGAGACCGTGGTTCCCGTGCAGCCGCCTGCGTCAAACTCTTGGAACGCGGACTGCATTGCCGCGCGCAGGGTGCACGTGTTCGGCTCGACGGTGTCGCCGTCATCGTTGACAGTGATAGTGCCGGCGAACGCGGCCGGTACCAGCAGCGCCGCGGCGGCAGCGATGGCCAGCGTCGTGACGCTCAGACGATAGATAGCGACATTGGGAATCATCGTTCCTCCGCGGCGAACACCGGCGACGACTGCCAGCGGACCGACGAACTTGGTCGCGTGCAGGATGACGTGCCTACGCTACCGAAACACGAACACGAGCGCCGCGAGCGCCCCCAGCACGGGGCCCCAATACTGCATGGGCGCGAAAAAGAATCTGTGCGTGCCCCGTGCGTTCAGAGACGTCCCCACGAACCAGACGAGGACGCCGGCACCCGCGAGGGCGAGCGACAGAGGCCACGCGTGTGTCTGATAGAAGCGATCATCCCCGGTCAACGCCTCGCTGAGCAGCTCCATCCCAAACGACATCCCGAACGCGATGATGGCGACCAGAAAGCCCCAGCCACTCCAAATGATCATGATGCCTCCTGGAACGCCCGTGGCCGTCACGGCCTGTCATGCGCGCCGACGCAGCGTCGGTTCCAGTGCCGCGCTCCGCGTGCGCTCGGATCGGGCCCGGGTGATCGTGAGCCGGCCGTCCGCGAAGACACCTGTGACCTCGACGGCCACCGCACCCGGTCGTGCGATCGACACCAGCGTGAACGCCATGCCCCGCTGAATGGCTCTGCCGGCGCCCGCGAGATGCACGACGCCGCGCGATGAGCATGCGGTGATGGCTACTGTGCCGCCGGGCCTCGGCTCCGTCAGCACGTGGTATTTGGGCTCCCACACGTCGCCCTCGATTGTCGTGTGCTCGGCCACGACACCCGCCTGAGCCTTGGCTCGAAGCAGGACCTCCTGCCCCTCATCGACCACGGCCCGGTCGAAGATGAACAGCAGCTCTCTGCCCTGGCAGTCGAACGCCAGCGCATTCTGGTCGCTGAGGGTGAGTGCGGGGTGGCGCGCGACAATTTGAGCGATAGCCGTCTCGACCCGCTTGCCCCGCGCTGCCTTTGCCTGGATGGGGACCGTCCGATTCCGTCGCAGCTTCAACGTCGATGCGGCGGCGTCGGGCCGCAATCCCGAGCCCTTGGCACGAAGCCGGTGGCGAAGCAGCCGGGTCGTGCGTGCGACTGCACGGCCCACCACGCCTCCGTCCTTCGCTAGTGCTGCCAAGGCCTCGAGGGAGCCTTCCCGGCCCGCGATGGCCAGCCCCTCGACTACGCCGCGCCGCGCCAAGTCGTTCTTCACGCTGGTCGCGTTCTCGAGCGCCGTCGCCGCGGCGCGCGTTCCGACACGCCCGAGCAGGATAGCGGCGGACTGACGCAGGCGCGGCAACTCGGCCTCGTTCACGAGGAGGCGCTTCAGATCTCGCATCTTGCCTGGGTAGTCCTTGTGACCGAGCAGGTGAAGCGCCATCACACGCGACAAGCCCTCGCGCTCGGCGTCTCCCTCCAGCTCGAACACCACGCGGCGCAACTTGTCCACCTCGTAACGGCCGGGATCGATGTAATCCTCATGGACTCTCATGCCCGGATCTCCATTCCTCAGCAACCGCCGCGAACGAGGCAGTGGGCACGCATCTCCTTAGCCTCGGCGCTGGTGAGCTCCACCGACGTGCGGATGTTCGAAGCGCAACCACTCTGCGCCATGAGGCGCCTCCGCCCGGCAGCACTGGCCGGGCAGTCGCCCGCGTCGTGGTTGTGCTCGAGACCGAGGTAATGCCCCACTTCATGGCTCACCGTGCGCGCCGTCTGGTCGCGCCCCCACAGTCCCGAGACCGAGCCGTTCATCCCCTTGTCGTCTTTGTCCTCACACGGACCCTCCACCGCGGATCTGCCAAGAACGCTGTCGACGTTCATGTTGTGTGGGAAGAAGAGATCGATGCCGTTGTTGGCTGCGGACCAGCGGTCCGTGATCTCCTCGAGATCGTCGCGTGTCGTCGGCGAATCCAAGCCGTCCGCATCTGCAGTCGACACACCAAAATGGTGCACCCGCGCGACGCCCAACGATGCGGGATCGTAGATGTCGCGCATGCGGTAGATCGCGTAGTCGATGCGCTCGTCGTCCGCGTCGGTGAACTGGTCCTCGCCAATGGCGATGCAATTCAGATCGTGGTGCCGTCCCCTGAGGCGCGTGGCCTGTCGCCGCAATGACACGACGACGGCCGCACCCGTTGGATCCGACGGCAGTCGGCCGCGAAAGAAGCCGAAGAACTCCCGCAGGATTGAGAAGTCGCGTGTGATGCCCATGCATGCCGCGAGCTGACGCACCGAAGTCATCCCACCCTCCGATGTTGAGGTCCAGTCAACTGCCGCTAGACCAGGTCCGGTCGAGTTGAGGCGAACGACTTGAAGAAGATGTTGTCGAGGCCCAACACGCCTCCACCCTCGAGAAGCACAACGTGAATCTGCGCACGTTTCCCTCCCGGCACCGTCACGTCCGCGTAGCAGTTACCCTCCAACTCCTGGTCAGGCATCCCTTCCTCGGCAAGGACGGGGATTGCGCCGAAACGGTGACCGTTGAGGGCGGAGTAGTACCAGATCGTTTGATACCGGCTGTCCCCCGGAAGGGTGTCATTCGTTGCGATGTACAGGTGCCCGTTTGGAGAGAAGCAAGCACCCTGGACTTTTTCGACTGGTGGCCTGAGCTCGAGCGTCTGCCCCGTCCACGTCCCAGAGCTCCTATCGTGCATGAACAGCTCTCGGATCTCGCCCGAGCCGAAGCACGTGTAGAACATCCCATTCCACGGATTGATCGCCTGAAATTCCGCTTTCGCATGTCGACCGTCGGACGATGTCGGCTTTTCGAGCTCGATCCATTCCTTGAACTCGAGCACGCCGTTCGTATCCTTGAAGACGATGACGTTTGCCGTGTCCTTGGGGTGGCTGTCTTTCCAGAAGTGCGCGACGTAGACGAAGCCTTCGAAGTACGTGACCTGGCCCCAGTGGTCGTCGTTCTCGGTCGTTCCCGGCACCGGATGAGGCACGTTCTTGTACTTCACCATGCTCACCCAATTCCCGTCTGCTAACGTCCGGCCACGTTTGAACACATAGATGGCCTTGTCGTTGTGTCCCACCTTCGATTGGTTCGCGTTCGCCGAAAAGATCCAGTGTTTGCCATCACAGGCAACGCCCTGGACCTCGTCTGTCCAGTAGTCGTCCCGGAAGGTGTCGGATACCTGCGACCATTGCTGGGTCGTTGGCGCATCCATTGATCTGATGGCCTGCCGCAGGCTCTTCGGTCTCGAGGAGAAGGCGCGGTAAGAGACCGCCGCGGTCTTCGTAATGCCGACTTTCGCGAGACCGGTTCTGTAGCTGACCACGGCGGTCTTTTCCTCCCTCGTTACTGGAGCGCGACGAGGATCGGGATCAGGCCCCGGCCGGTCTCCAGCCCTTGGAGCGCCTTTCCGAGGACGGCGCCGAATGCGCGTGTCTTGTCAACGACCGCCATCGCATGACCGGGACACTCGGCGGTCGTGAGCAGTGAGCCCGGACGCACCGGTGCGGACGCTGCGTCGACCATGCAGAACACCTTGCCTACCAAGGCGACTGGCCGCCGCCCGGTCGTCGGGCCCTTACGGTCCAGGACGATGCCGGGCCGGTAGGCTCCGGCGCCAGAGACGACGCCGGCCACCGTGCTGTCATAGGCGCGATAGCTGGTGCGCAGCCGGCCAGAGTCGGCGTCCAGCACCAGCACCGTCCCCGGCTCGACATCCTCCTCGACGACGTCGAACTCTTCCGCGCAGTCGGCGTTCATCAACAAGATGTCGCCCGCGTTACCATCCAGTACGATCTGTTGGTTGCCGTCACCATCGTACAGTCCCAGCCAGCCGCCATTCTTGCCTGCCCAGAGCTCGGCGTTCGAGGTGCCGCCTCCTGGGCGCAGCGCGAGCGCCGCCGAGCCGTCGTTCTTGCCGGCATCACCCAACCAGGCATAGTGCTTGCCTTGGGCATCGAACAGCCGCAATCGTCCACCGTCTGTGGTCGGCATCAGATCGACGCGGACCTTGCCCTTGCTGTCGTGCAGCTGCAGCTTGCCGCCGCTCTTGGTCGCCCAGAGCTCGGCCTTCGACGCGCCGCCTCCTGGGCGCAGCGCAAGCGCCGCCGAGCCGTCGTTCTTGCCGGCATCACCCAGCCAGGCATAGTGCTTCCCTTGGGCATCGAACAGCCGCAATCGTCCACCGTCTGTCGTCGGCATCAAGTCGACGCGGACCTTGCTCTTCGTGCGCAGGCGCAAGACGCCGCCTTGACTCTCTTCGTCCAGCGCGACAGCTGGGATGATCTTCAGTGGCAGAGGCCGCGGCGGGCCTCCGAAGCTGTCATCGACCTGGACACTGTTCGCCTTCACGGTGCCAAACAGTCCGTCTGCTGGCTTGGGTGATGGGCGCGTGGGTGTCGTTCCACCACCGCCGCGCTTCCTGGCGGCCTTCTTTGCCGGCGCCCTCTTGGCAGCGCCCCGCTTGGCGGCCTTGGCGGTCCTCACCTTCCTGGGCATGGTGTTCTCCTTCAGGAAGTAGACGACAACATTGCGCCCACGTCACTGCGTAGGTACGTAGTAATCCTTGTTTCGATGACGGGACACCATCGTACCTACATCGCGCTCCCCATCACCACGAGGCTGCCTCGGTCGAACGTCCAATCGCTAATGTCGTAGCAGACGATCTGGACACGGTACGTGCCGGCGGGCAGGCTGGAGCCACCGACGACGGGGATCGCGGCCGTAGTCCCCGCGCTGTAAAGCACCTCTTGGCCCATGGCCTCGAAGTCCGTGAACGCGGGACCGGGAGCGACTTCGGGCGAGCATGACCCGAAGCCTGTACCGCTCCCCGAGCGCCTGAGGTTGACCGACGCGCTGACAACGAGCTGCCCTGCGAACGGCAGGGTGACGTCGGCCGCCAGCACCGGCGTGGCCGGGTCTTGTTGCAGGTTCACGTCTGGGTAGGGCGGGTTGGCGGAGGCAAACGCTGACACCGAGCCAGCTGTTGCACCTGGCTCGCCCTGTGGTCCCTGCGGACCTGCCGGACCCGCCGGCCCTTGAGCGCCTGCTGGGCCCTGCGGGCCAATCGCGCCGGGCAGACCAGTCGAACCCGGAGGTCCCTGCGGTCCGCGATCTCCCGGCGCCCCCTTGACATTGAACGTGACCGCCTGCTCGTCGTCACTGCACTGCTCGCCCGCTTCCGTGTCGATGGCGCGCAGTGTGCCTTGGCGGTCCAATGTCACGTTTGGACCGAGTAGCCCGGTGCGCGACGTGCGGTTCGCAACCGCGATACATCCGTCCACGCGACCGTCGGGCGTTGGAATCTGCGCAACGGCGCTGGCGATCGTGGCTGCCGCGATCGCGGCGCTCGTCACCATCGCGACGACAATCGAGATCGATCTGGACCACGTTCTTTGCATCGCCACCCTCCTCTCCGCGCGTCAATGTCCTACCGCGCGTCACCTTCCCTGCGCCCGCGTAACATAGAGGGATCGGTCGCACGCGTCACCACCTGTGTAGGTGGGAATCTCGCGCGGGCTCACCCGGCCCCGTTCCCGTTTCGTGGGCAGAGTGCCCTCCTGCCAGAAAGTAGACGACGATATCGCGGGTACGTCACTGCGTACGTGTGTAGCAATCGCCTCTTCATATAC
>JBOGIN010001318.1:0-4156 GCA_050742275.1 Vicinamibacteraceae bacterium | reverse complement strand
GCCCTGACGTGGGCGGCGGCTTCGGGTCGAAGATCTTCCAGTACCCCGAAGAGGTCATCGTCCTCTACGCCGCGCGCAAGCTCAATCGGCCCGTCAAGTGGACCGCGCGGCGCACCGAGAGCTTCGTCAGCGACAGCCATGGCCGGGACCACGAGACGGACGCGGAGCTGGCGGTTGACGACGAGGGCCGGTTGCTGGCCTTGCGCGTGAAGACCATCGCTAATCTCGGCGCCTACCTGACGTTGTTTGGTCCGGTGGTTCCAACCATTCTCTACGGAACGCTGATGAACGGGCCATATCGATTCCGCGCGATCCACTGCGATGTGACGGGCGTTTTCACACACACCGTCCCCGTGGACGCTGTGCGCGGTGCTGGACGGCCCGAAGCCACCTACGTCCTCGAACGGATGATGGATCGGATGGCGCAGGAGCTCGGGCAGGACCCAGCAGAGTTGCGCCGGAAGAACTTCATCCCCCCAGACGCGTTCCCGTATCAGACGCCCGTCGCGCTCAACTATGACAGCGGAAACTACGAACCGGCCCTCGACAAAGCGCTCGCCAAGCTCGATTACAAGGGCACACGTGCAGCACAAGCGGCGGCGCGCAAAGAAGGCCGATATCTTGGCATCGGGTTTTCTACGTATCTCGAGGCCTGCGGCCTGGCGCCTTCGGCAGTGGTGGGAAGTCTTGGCGCGCAGGCGGGTCAATGGGAGAGCGCCCTGGTTCGCGTGATGCCCACCGGCAAGGTGGAGGTCTTCACGGGCAGCCACAGCCACGGCCAAGGACACGAGACCGCGTTTGCGCAGATCGTCGCCGACGAGCTCCAGATCCCGCTCGAAGACATCGTCATCGTGCACGGCGATACCGGCAAGGTTCCGTTCGGGTGGGGATCGTATGGCAGCCGCAGCGCGGCCGTGGGCGCCAGCGCGCTCAAGATGGCGCTCGACAAGATCAAGGACAAGGCGAAGCACATTGCCGCGCATCTGCTGGAAGCCGCTCCCGAGGACGTGGAGCTGGCCGGCGGCAATCTGCACGTCAAGGGCGTGCCCGAGCGAGCGAAGAGCTTCTTCGATGTCGCGCTGCAAGCCCATCTCGCGCACCACTTGCCTGAAGGGATGGAGCCCGGCCTGGAGGCCACGCATTTCTACGATCCCAAGAACTTCGTCTTCCCCTTCGGCACGCACATCGCGGTGGTCGAGATCGATCCGGAGACCGGCCGCGTCACGCTGCAGCGATACGTGGCCGTGGACGACTGCGGGCCGCTGATCAATCCAATGATTGCCGAGGGTCAGGTGCACGGCGGCATCGCACACGGCGCGGGTCAAGCGTTGCTCGAGCACGCGCTGTACGATGAGCAAGGACAGCTCACGGCAGGGTCGTTTCTCGAGTACGCGATGCCGCGCGCAGACGACCTGCCGGCGTTCGAGATCGATCACACGGTGACGCCGTCGCCGCACAACCCGCTTGGGGTCAAGGGCATCGGCGAGACCGGCACGATCGCCTCCACGGCGGCCGTCGCCAATGCGGTGATCGACGCGCTCGCACCGTTGGGCGTCACGCATCTCGACATGCCGTTCACGGCCGAGAAGGTGTGGCAGGCGATTCAGGCAGGCAAGAAGGCCGTAGCGTAGGAGCGGGAAACAGGAAACAGGATTCGGGATTCAGGGTTCGGGATTCAGGGTTCGGGATTCAGGAAGCGGGGCCGACGAATGTATCCAAGCGCTTTCGACTACTACCGTGCGGCGAGCGTTCAGGAAGCCATCGCGCTGCTCGGTGCGCATCCGGAGGCCAAGCTGTTGGCCGGCGGACACTCGCTGCTCCCGGCGATGAAGCTCCGGCTGGCCGCACCGCCGGCGCTGGTCGATCTCAGCCGTGTCGCCGAGCTGCATGGGATTCGCCGGGAGGGAGACACGGTCGTGATTGGCGCCATGACGACGCACCGCGAGATCGAGTACTCGACGGAGCTGGCCGACGCTTGCCCGATCCTGCCGGAGGCCGCCGCGGTGATTGGCGATCCGCTCGTGCGCAACCGCGGCACGATTGGCGGCAGCCTCGCCCACGCCGATCCAGGCGCCGACTTTCCGGCCTGCGTGCTGGCGCTGGGCGCGACGCTCGAGATTGAAGGCGCCGCCGGCAGCCGGACGGTCGCGGCCGCCGACTTCGTCGAAGACATGTTCGCGACGGTCGTCGGGCCCGATGAGGTGCTGACGGAGATTCATGTGCCCGCGCGCAAGCCTGGGGTCGGCATGGCCTACGAGAAGTTCGCGCATCCGGCGTCGCGGTACGCCGTTGTTGGCGTCGCGGCGGTCGTCCGGACGAGCAAGGGCGTCTGCGACGAAGCACGCGTGGCGCTGACCGGCGCCACGGCCAAGCCAACGCGGCTGTCGCAGCTCGAGGCGGCGCTCGTGGGCAAGCCGCTCGACGAAGCCACACTCGCGGCCGCTTGCGCCGACGTGATCTCACCCGACGACCTGCTCGGGGACCATACGGCTTCGGCGCCCTACCGCGCGCACCTCGCCGGCGTGCTGGCAAAGCGCGCGCTCGAGCGGGCGCGGGGCTAGCGGCGTCCGTGCGGCTTCTCGCCCTGAGAGAAAATGGAGGCTGTGAGTAACCCGCTCGCCACGATACACGAGGTGCAGCTCCGGCTCGAGACGGGGGGCTACATCGCCGAGCGCAGCCTCGCCACCGCCATCTTTCTCGCGCGCCGTCTGGCGCGGCCGTTGCTCGTCGAGGGCGCGCCAGGCGTCGGGAAGACGGAGATCGCCCGAGTGCTGGCCGAGGTGCTCGAGACGCGGCTCGTGCGGCTCCAATGTTACGAAGGCATCGACGTCGCGCAGGCGGTCTACGACTGGGATTACGCGCGGCAGATGCTGGAGATTCGGCTCCTCGAGGCATCCGGCGAGCGTGACGAGCGGCGCGTGCGCCGAGAGATCTTCGGGCCGGCCTTCTTGCTGAAGCGCCCGCTGTTGCAAGCGCTCGAGGCGGCGGACGGGCGCGCGCCGGTGCTCCTCATCGACGAGCTCGATCGCGCAGACGAGGAGTTCGAAGCGTTCCTCCTCGAGCTGCTCGCCGACTGGCAGATCACCGTTCCAGAGATCGGCACGTTTCGCGCCGAGCACCCGCCGCTCGTCATTGTCACGTCCAACCGCACGCGCGAGATCCACGACGCGCTCAAGCGGCGGTGCTTGTACCACTGGATTCCATACCCCTCGTTCGACAAAGAGCTGCGAATCGTGCGCCGCAAGGTGACTGGCGTCCCGGAGCGGCTGTCGGAGCAGATCGTCACCGTCGTCCAGGAGCTCCGGCAGATCGATCTCGCGAAGGCGCCGGGCATCGCGGAGACGCTCGATTGGGCGGCCGCCTTGTTGGCGCTCGACTGCGGGAGGTTGGAGATGGCGACCCTCGACGACTCGCTCGGTGCGCTGATCAAAGATCAGGAAGACCTCGAGCTGGCACGTGAGCGGCTGCCCGCCATCCTCACACGGCTTGCGCGATGAGCGCCCTGGTCGAGCACCTTCTCGGATTCGCCCGCGAGCTCAGGCGCGCCGGCCTGCGGGTCACGACGGCGCAAGTGGTTCGCTTCGTCGAGGCGCTGCGCCACATCGACATCACCGACCGCCAGGCGTTTCGCGACGCAGCGCGCTGCACTCTCGTCTCGCACCGCCTCGAGGCAGCGGCATTCGAGCGTGTTTTCGACGAGCTCTGGACCGGCGCGGTAGCCGACTCATCGGCCGCGCCGAGCACACGTCTGGCGGAGGTACGGTCGGCCGCACGCGCCGCCGCGCAGGTGGGTCTCATCGCACAGCCCGCACCGCGGTCCGAGCCTGCGCCGGACACGGAGCCGCATCGTACCGTCGACCGCGCGGCGACGTACAGCGCGGAGGAAATCCTTCGGCGGAAGAGGTTCGAAGCGCTCTCGCCGGAGGAGCTGACGACCGTCACCGAGATGATGCAGCGGATCACCTGGCGGCTGCCGCAGCGGCGCAGCCGGCGCCATCGCTCGGCGCCGCGAGGGCGGCAGCTCGATTGGCGCCAGACCTTCGCGGCGGCGGTGCGGTACGACGGCGAGTGGATCGCACGGCGATGGCGGCGGCGTGCAACGGCGCCACGGCCGCTCGTGGTGATCGCGGACGTGAGCGGCTCGATGGAGCGCTAT
>JBOGIN010001317.1:0-2386 GCA_050742275.1 Vicinamibacteraceae bacterium | reverse complement strand
CCGGACGCGGTGCCTGACGCAAGGGTCGCGGCACTCGCGGCGGCGGCAGAGACCTTTAGGAACGCGCGGCGGTCGACGTGAGCAGTCATCTGGATTAGAAGCTGAATCGCAGACCGAGGCGGACCGCACGTGGACCGACATCAGTGTTGAAGATCTGCATGAAGGTATCCTCCGTCAGCGAGTGCGTCGTGCCGGGCCTCGTGAAGACGGGATGGTTGAAGACGTTGAACGCCTCGATGCGCGCCTCGAGACGCCGCGTGCCGCCCAGCGGGAAGCTGCGGAAGACCGAGAGGTCGGTATTCCAGCCGCCGGGGCCGCGCACCGAGTTGCGGCCGGTGTTGCCAAAGCGCACGCCCTCGGGCTGCGCCCACGCGCTCGGATCGTAGTACGGCCCATCGTCGCCAATGTTCCCGAGCTTCTCCGGCTCGGCGAGCTGGTCGGCCGTCTGCTGGTTGCCGGGCATGTTGATCGAGATGTCGCCGCTGGCGCTGACCGTGAAGGGGAGGCCCGTATAGGCGTAGAAGATCCCGTTCACTTGCCAGCCGTCGGCGAGCGCCTTGACGAGGCCGGTGGTGTTGTTCGCAAACGGCAGCTCGTACAGGAAGCCGAGCTGGAAGACGTGCGTGCGATCGAACTGCTGGAGGGCGTAGTTGCGATCGTACTGGCTCGGCGCGTTCCAGAAGAGGCTGTCCTGGTCGTCCTCGCCGTCGGGGGACTCGCCCATCGACTTCGACCAGGTGTACGCGCCCTTGAGGAGCAGGCCATTCCTGAACGGCCGGTTGATGGCCACCTGCAGGCCGTGATACTCGGTGGTCAGACGGGGGCCCCAGCTATGGAGCGCGATGTTGCGGCCGAACTCGTCGAAGAACGGCCGGCTCTCGTCGCCGCCGCCAGGCGTCTGCGACGCGTTGATGTCGAGCACGGCGAAGCCGTCGGTTCCCTTGGTGCCCACGTAGGCGAGATCGAGCGAGATGTCCGCCGGGAGCCGGCGCTCGATGGCGACGTTCCAGGACTGGATATTGCCGCGGGACACATCCGACTCGGGGAACCGCATCAGGACGTCCGGCGGCAGCGCCACGCGGCCCGTGCTGGGATCAGGTCCGACGATCTCGGGAATACCCTCGTCGAGCCTGCTGACCCACCCCCACTCGTTTTCCTGCGTGAAGCTGCCCGCAATCGTCAGCGGGAATGGATCGCGCAGCGGCCGGGCGAAGGGGAGCGGGTTGTACGTGACGCCGTAGCCGCTGCGGAAGACCGTGTCGTCATTCAGGCGGTAGATGAAACCGAGGCGTGGCGCGAACAGCCCGCTGCTCACGGAGACGCCGACATCCTTCGGGTTGCCGCCCAGCCCGCCGAGCACGACCTCCATCGTCTCGAGGTCGAGCGTCTCGATGCCGCGATCGGCGCGTGTCATGAGCGGATAGTACTCGTAGCGGAGACCGAGGTTCAGCGTCATGCGGTCGTTGAGCTGCCAGCGGTCGTTCAGGTAGAGCGCGTGCTGCCACTCGCGGGCGGTCAGGAGCTCGTTCTGGACGCTCTTGCCGGATTCGCTCACCAGCCCGAGCAGGAAGGCCGCGTAGGTGTTGTACTCGTTGGGCGTCTGGCCGCCGTTGAGCGCCGTGGCGTTTTCGGCGAACTCGAAGCTGCCGCGCGGGTTACCCCGCTCGGGCTGCCAGTGATCGAGGTACACGTAGTTGCCCGAGTACCCGAATCGCAGCTCGTGGTCGCCCGCCATCTTCGTCAGGTTCGCGGCGATGGCGTACGTCCGCTCGTCGCGAAACAGCGGGCTCCAGGTGTCATCGTTCCCCAGCGTGCTGAAGCCGGTGTTGAACTCCGGGAATCCCGCGTAGCGCTCGTCGTCCGCGAAGGCCCCGCTGCCGCCGTTCGTGCCAGGCAGCCCCAGCACGTCGCGTCCGAAGAAGCCCGTCTCGAAGTCCGACGATAGGACCTGCTGGTCCTGGCGCGAGAAGCCGAAGGTCGAGTCGAGCACGAGCGTCGGCGTGAGCGTCCAGGTCTGGCCGAACGTCGCCTGGTAGACCTTCGTATCTCCGCTGCCGTTGCCGTCGACGCCCAGGTAGAACAAGTTGCTCACGTTGGCGTCCATCTGGCTGTACTTCCCCCAGATCTGGTGGGCCGCCGTGCGGTTCCAGTTGATCTTCACGTCGGTGTTGTGGCGGTCCACTTTCGTGTCGTTCTGACGGAGGTAGTTCCGCGAGATTTCGTTGGCGCCGCCGGTATTGGTCGTGGGATAGAACTCGAGGAGCTGGCGTGCCGCCGGGCTCATCCGGTCCTCGGGGATGACGTTGCTCGCGAACGGCTGTCGGCCCGTGCCATCCGGGCTTCCGGTCTGCGGGTCGTAGACGACCTGCAGGCTGCAGTCGCTATT
>JBOGIN010001316.1:0-13310 GCA_050742275.1 Vicinamibacteraceae bacterium | reverse complement strand
GTCCTACGGCTCCATCTCCCTCGAGGCGCACGAGACGCTCGCCATCGCGATGAACCGGATCGGCGGCAGGAGCAACACCGGCGAGGGCGGCGAGGATCCGCGCCGGTACGTGCCGGATCCGAACGGCGACTCGCGGCGCAGCGCCATCAAGCAGGTGGCGTCGGCTCGATTCGGCGTCACGAGCGAATATCTGGTCAACGCCGACGAGCTGCAGATCAAGATGGCGCAGGGGGCCAAGCCGGGGGAGGGCGGTCAGCTCCCGGGCAACAAGGTCTATCCCTGGATCGCCAAGGTCCGCTATTCGACGCCTGGTGTGGGCCTGATCAGCCCGCCGCCGCATCACGACATCTACTCGATCGAAGATCTCGCGCAGCTCATCTTCGATCTCAAGAATGCGAATCCGCGCGCGCGGATCAGCGTGAAGCTGGTGGCGGAAGTTGGGGTGGGCACGGTGGCGGCGGGCGTGGCCAAGGCGAAGAGCGACCACGTGCTCATCAGCGGCCATGACGGCGGCACGGGCGCCAGCCCGCTCACCTCGATCAAGCATGCGGGCGTTCCGTGGGAGCTCGGCCTTGCCGAAACGCAGCAGACGCTCATTGCGAATGGCTTGCGCGACCGCATCATCGTGCAGGTGGATGGGCAGCTCAAGACGGGGCGTGACGTCGTCATCGCCGCGCTGCTCGGCGCCGAGGAATACGGCTTCTCCACGGCGCCGCTCGTCGTCATGGGCTGCGTGATGATGCGCGTATGCCACTTGGACACCTGTCCGGTAGGTGTGGCGACGCAGAATCCGGATCTGCGTGCGAAGTTCACCGGCCGCGCCGAGCATGTCGTCAACTTCTTCCGCTTCGTCGCCGAAGAGGTGCGCGAGCACATGGCGCGGCTCGGCTTTCGCACGGTGGACGAGATGATCGGCCGCGCCGACCTGCTGGACGTGGTGCCGGCCGTCGATCACTGGAAGGCACATGGCCTCGATCTCTCCACGATTCTCTACGCGCCGTGGCTCCAAAAGGACGCCGCGCGCGCGGTGGTGGCGCTGCATGCTGTCTCGGCGCAGGAGCACGGGCTCGGGTCGGTGCTCGACAACGAGCTGCTGAAGATTGCGGAGCCGGCGCTGTCGCGCGGCGAGCGCGTCAACGCGTCGCTGGCCATACGCAACATCGATCGGGCGACCGGCACGATGCTGGGGAGCGACGTCACCCGACGCTTCGGCGCCGAGGGGTTGGCGGAGGACACGATCGAGCTGCGCTTCACCGGCTCGGCGGGCCAGAGCTTTGGAGCGTTCCTGCCGCGCGGTATCACGATGACGCTCGAGGGTGACGCCAACGACTATGTTGGCAAAGGGCTCTCGGGCGGCCGGGTGATTCTCGTCCCGCCGGCGAAGGTCGGCTTCGTGCCGGAGGAGAACATCATCGCAGGGAACGTCATGCTCTACGGCGCCACGGGTGGAGAGCTGTTCGTGCGCGGTGTCGTTGGCGAGCGGTTTGCGGTGCGCAACAGCGGCGCGCACGCCGTGGTCGAGGGCGTCGGCGATCACGGCTGTGAGTACATGACCGGCGGGCGGGTGCTCGTGCTGGGGCCAACGGGGCGCAATTTCGCGGCTGGTATGAGTGGCGGCATCGCGTACGTCGTGGACGTCAACGGTGACTTCGAGCGGCGCTGCAATCTCGAGATGGTCGCGCTCGAGACGCTGGAGGAGGAGGATGCCGCGCTCGTGCAGGACCTGCTGGCAAAGCACCAGGCGCTGACCGCTAGCTCGGTGGCGACGCAGTTGCTCGATGGCTGGCCGGCGGGCGCCGCCCGCTTCGTGAAGGTGATGCCGATCGATTACAAACGCGCCCTCGAGCGCGAGAGACAGGGAGAGCTGGCCCTGATGGCCAGCGCGTAAGTGGGGGGTCGCGCACTCTTCAGGCCGCGCGCTACCTACTGGAGGTTGCATGAGATAGACGTAGCGCGCGGTCTTTAGACCGCGCGTGCGTCCCTCCCGCGACCTGGCACTGAGACGAGATGGGTAATCCAACCGGGTTCATCGAGCTTCGCCGTGAGACGCCCACGCGCCGGACAGTCGACGTGCGTGTGCGCGACTACGAGGAGGTGTACGAGCCCTTTCCAGAAGCGAGACTGCGCGACCAGGCTTCGCGCTGCATGGACTGCGGCATTCCCTTCTGCCATC
Source organism: Vicinamibacteraceae bacterium (assembly GCA_050742275.1). Taxonomy (GTDB): domain Bacteria; phylum Acidobacteriota; class Vicinamibacteria; order Vicinamibacterales; family Vicinamibacteraceae; genus WHTT01. The sequence goes on along the minus strand of JBOGIN010001316.1, from coordinate 11,137 downwards.
AGGGGTGCCCGCTTGGGAATCTCATCCCCGAGTGGAACGATCTGGTGTACCAGAATCGCTGGCGTGACGCGCTTGACCGCCTGCATGCGACCAACAACTTTCCTGAGTTCACCGGTCGGTTGTGTCCGGCGCCGTGCGAGGCGTCGTGCGTGCTGAGCATCAACGACGATCCGGTCACGATCAAGCAGGTCGAGGTCAGCATCATCGACCGCGCGTTGGAGGAGGGATGGGTCGTCCCGGAGCCGCCGCTGCAGCGCACGGGGCGCCGCGTCGCCGTCATCGGCTCTGGGCCAGCCGGCCTGGCGTGCGCGCAGCAGCTCGCGCGGGACGGCCACGAGGTCGTGGTCTTCGAGCGTGCGGACCGCGTGGGCGGCTTGCTCCGTTACGGCATTCCCGATTTCAAGATGCACAAGCGCCTGCTCGATGGGCGCCTCGAGCAGATGTCCGCCGAGGGCGTCCTGTTTCGGCCGGGCGTCAGCGCCGGCGTTGACGTGACCGGCGAAGCGTTGAGGCGTGACTTCGACGCGGTCTGTCTCGCGCTCGGCGCGACGGCGCCGCGTGGCCTCGGTGTGCCGGGTGACGATCTGGCCGGCGTCCATCTCGCAATGGACTATCTCGAGCAGCAGAATCGCCGGCTGGCGGGCGACACGCTGGATCCGGCGGACGACATCACCGCCAACGGCAAGCGGGTGGTCATTCTGGGCGGTGGTGACACGGGGGCCGACTGTCTCGGGACGGCGCACCGCCAAGGCGCGCGAGAGGTGTTGCAGTTCGAGATCGCGGCTCGGCCGCCCGATACCCGGTCGTCCAATAACCCCTGGCCGGAATGGCCCAACATCTTCCGCGTATCGGCCGCCCACGAGGAGGGCGGTGCGCGCGAGTATGCCCTGATGACCACACGGCTCGAAGGCGACGCCGAGGGCCGGGTGACGCGGCTGCACGGCGTCCGCGTGGAGACGGTCGTCGAGAACGGCCGGCTCACGTTCAAGCCAGTCGAGGGAACCGATTTCGTCGAGGACGTGGATCTCGTGTTCGTGGCGACTGGGTTCGTCGGCCCGGAGCGTAGCCCGCTCTTCGATCAGCTTGGCGTCGAACTCGACAACCGCGGTCGCATCAAGCACGACGCGAGCTACCAGACCACAACGCCTGGCGTCTTCGTGGCGGGCGATGCCCGCCGCGGCGCATCGCTCATCGTGTGGGCGATTGCCGAGGGCCGGCAAGCTGCAGCCGCCGTGGGTCGTTATCTGTCAGCGTCGACTCCGCTCTCAGTCTCCTCCTGACTCCCCCGTGCGGTCGGGGCCAGTGCCCACGGCTCCGGCCGCCATCTTTGTGGCGTACAGATACGACGCGACCAGCAGCAGCACCCCGAGCACGAGCACCGTGGCCATCTTGTACATCTGGCTCAGCGTCGCGAGGTCGATCAGGAAGACCTTGAGGATCGTGACCGCGAATATCGCCAGCGCCAGATAGCGAATGGGCGGGTACCGCCGTCGGAGGCCGATGGCCACGAGCACGAGGGCGTACGCCGCCCAGAGCCCCGAGATGGTGCCTTGCCGTGCGAGGTCCGGCGACGTCAACCAGCTCCCGCCATAGCCCAGATGTTGAAACAGGGTGCTGGTCTCCACCGTGAGCGCCAGCAGCGTGAGCACGTTTGCGGTGATGAAGAGCAGCGCCCGCGTCTCAGCGGCCCCCGCAGCCTTCCATCGCCGGTACATCGCTGCGGTCACGTACATGATGGCCAGGACGCACGCCGTCGTGAAAGCGAGGGTATTCAGGAACGGTGTGGCAATGCCGGCGTGGTCCGCGAGCAGATGCCCGACGAGCCGGAGCGAGGCGACGATCAGCAACAGCTCACCAACACCTCGTATCCAGCGACGTCGGCCGATCAGGCCGAGCCACACCAGGCAGCAGCCTTCGATGCCGAGCGCCACCGTTGCGATGTAGCCTTCGAGCCAGATGACAATGGCCGCTGCTGTGAGGCCGAGGGCGAGCCCTAGGTGGTGCATGGCGGCGGCGCGCAGGCCCGACCAAAGCGCTGCCGCGACCGCGCCGTTCACTCCAGCGAGACCGAGCGTGGCGGGTGCCTGCCAGTCGGGTGCGTGAATCCGCAGCAACTGATAGATGACAGCGAACAGCCACCACCCGTTCACGTGGATCAGGGCCACGCGCGAGGGCAGTAGAGACCCGGAGCGATCCCCGTCCAGCACGCCCCTTCGACTCCGCTCAGGGCGAGCTGCTGAGCGCCAGGCGACCAACAGGTGCAGCAGGTAGATTGCTCCACCGCACCCCAGCGCTGGCCACAGCCACTCGCCGCGCGCGAAGTGCTGCGTGTACGCCAGGAACGGCACGGCCGCGGCGATCCAGAAGACGAGTGTGACCACCGGGCGTCCGGACCCGACGTCCAGCGTCACGCCCACGAGGGTCAGGGCCACCAGGAACACGAGGAGCGCGGCATCGTGTCCTGTGAGCAAGCCCATCGAGACGATGTAGTAGAGGACGGGCGCCGTCAGGAGCGCCGCGGCGACGGCGCCCTTGTTGGGAGAGCGCGATCGCCTTGCCAGCATCGCCGCCAGCGCGAACACCCCAGCAAATGCCGTCAGGAACAGCTCCGTCGTCAGCCACAGCGACGGGCGATATGCGCTGCCAGCCCAGCCCAGCAAGCTTACCGTCGTGGCGGCGTATGCCACGACCGGAAGAGCGGGCCAGTCGTGCCGGGCGGCGATGACCAGCGTGCCGGTGGCGAGCACCAGGTCGAAGGTGAGCGGCGCGATTGGAGTCTCGCGATATCCGCCGGTGAGGAACGGCGCGGCAAAGCCACCGATCACCGCCAAGGCCGCGAGCGACGGCGACTCGTGGCGGCGCGCCAGCACGTACGCGAGCGCGGTGACGCCGAGCAGGAGAGCAAACGCCGTTGCGCTCCCAATCAGCACGTAGTAGCCGTAGGCGGCGCAGATGGCCAGGTACAGGACGACCAGGCCCGCGCCGCTCAGCACTTGACCGAAGAGCGCCGTGCCACGCACGACGAGGCGTTCACCGAGCGCGATGAGCCCAAGGCCCGCTACCGCCGCGAGTCCCACGCGCGTCATCTCCGTCAGCCACAACTGCGTGAACGCGTAGCGCACGAAGTATCCCAAGCCTAGGATGATCGCCGCCACGCCGACGTACAGCAGGTAGCGTGTGCCGATGACCGTCTCGATCTCGCTGCGCCGTGGTGTGCGGGCCGGGCCGGCGGTTTGGCCTGGAGCCTCCAACGCCGGAGGCTCGGGATGTCTCGGTTCGTGTGCGGCGCCCTCGCCTGCAACGGTCTCGGATGAGGGGCGCTCGGTTGGGCGCTGTCGTCGGCGGACCAGCAGCACCGGAATCACAACGAGCAAGACAACGCCGATGGCCGCGAAGAAGGCCATCAACAGGAATAGGAATAGCAGCTCCATAGCAGGTGCAAGGCGTCAGGGATCAGGGATCAGCAGGTGTCAGGCATCAGGGGTCAGGGATCAGGGTTCTCGGGCCAATCCAATGATGGAGGCTAACGGCGCTGCGCGTTAGCCCCGTGCCAGGTCAACCTCCTGATCCTAATGCCTGACCCCTGACGCCTGCTGACCCCTGACCCCTGTCTAAGGGCGAACCGTGATCTCGATGGTCTTGAGGAACTTCACCGGCTGGCCGTCTCGCGTTGCGGGCTTGTATTGCCAATCCTCGGCGGCATCCAACACCAGCGCGTCGTAAATCGGGTGCAGCGGTTCCGTGAGCGCGGCACGCTCGACACGCCCTTCCTCGTCGATGAGCACTTCGAGTGTCAGCTTTGCGGGTTGGCGGCCAAATGTGATGCCGCGCGGCGGCGGGACGCTCTGACTGATGACCACGGGCGGCACGATAGCGGGCGGCGCCGCTGCCCGAGCCGCTCTCCGTGGAGCGGCCGCCGCATCCGTTGCGCGCTCTTTCGCCGCCGCGCCAGCCGCCCCTGATCCATCGCCATCTGACTCCTTAGGTGGCTTGTCCGTCGCGTCGCCATTCGTCGCGGGCTGAGAGTAAGCCAAAATGAGGTCCCGCGCCACGGTCTCCCGCGCCGCACCGGGTGCCGCAGCCGGCGCTGCATCTGGCACCGCAGCCCGTGCTGAGGCGGACGCCGGGGTGTCATCGGCAACGGCCGCCAGCGCCAAGAAACCATCGACCAGCACACGCATATCAGAGACATCGGCGACGTCCGTCTTGGCCAGATCGGAATCGTCGAGGAGCGATCTGATCTCCTTGAACGCCACGGCAGCCTCCTCCTGCTTTCCGCTGGTGTAGAGCGCCTTGGCTGCTGCGAAGCGCTCCTTCACGAGCGAGGGGAGCATACGCCTGCGGACCTCGCCGAACAGCGCACGCACGCGCGGCGAGACTTCTTCCGCCGTCAGTCGCACTGCCGGGTCTGCTTCCACGAGCGTCTCGAACGCGCCCTCTGCTTCCTCCGCTCGCCCCAGCGCGATGAGGCACAACGCACGTGTCTTGGCGGCTGCCACGGTCTCCGCTCGTGTCGACGGCCGGACCTTGGTCAGCACGGCGAGCGCGTCGGCGAACCGTGCCGACGCGTAGAGCGCCTCTGCGCGCTCGAGCGGCTCCTGTGCGCCAACGGCCTGCGGAGCCAGCGCGATCGCGACGAGCACGGCGATGCAAATGATGTTCTGGCGAAGCGCAATCATGACCCGCTCCACCCGCTATCAGCTGTCGGCTGATAGCTGTCAGCCGATAGCTACCGGCTGAAATCCACTGTGGCCACCGCCGGCTCATCGGCACGAACTGTCACGGACACGCGTCGCTCACCGAGCGTCGGATGACGGAAGACCAGCTCGTAGCGTCCCAAGGGCAGCGTGGCCTGGCCGATTGGCGTCTCGCCGAGGGAGCGTCCGTCGACGAACACCTCCGCCCAGGGCGTGGCATTGGCGCGCAATCGGCCTTCCGGTAGTGTGACGGCCACCGTCAGGCCACGGCCGGCGGCGACCTCAATCATCTGCTCGTTCCGAAAGCCGTACGTGTCGTTCTCCAGCGTCAGGATGTGCCGGCCCGGTGGCAGCTCCAAGCGGCCCCCATCGCTGGATCCGAGCACTTTGCCGTCCTCCAGAATCGTGACCGGGATGCGCGAGGTGACCCTCACATAGCCGGCCTTCGGCTCGGGCGGAGGCTTCGGTGCCAACGGCACGGTCACGTTCGTCGTTTGCCCCGCGGCGATCTCGACGTCACGCGTGTGTTCGATGCCCTCCCGGCTCAAGCGCACGGTATGCCGTCCTGGGGGCAGCGCTTTCAGCGTCAGCGGCGTGGTCCCGCGCGCCTGGCCGTCGATCACCACCTCTGCACCGCTCGGGGCGCTCGTGACCACGAGGGTGCCGCTCGTTGCTAGCGGCTCTGGCGTATCGGGGGAAGTCGTTTCCGCCGCACCGAGCTCGACGTATTGTGATGCAACCTGTCCCGCCGCAACGCCAACATGTTGCCGGCGCACGACGCCACCCGCCCGTAGCTCGACAACGTGATATCCAGGCCACACGCGGACGCTGAGCGGAGTTTTCCCGCGCGGACGGCCGTCGATCACGACTTCGGCGCCGCTCGGCCTCGAATCGATGACGATCTCGCCGTCGGCTGTGGCGCGGTCCCCACTGGGCCCGAAGAGCTGCACCGCGATATAAATGCCTTGCGCCAGGACCGCCACGATGAGCGCCAAGAGCAGGAGGCGCAGGCCGCGCGGCGCCCGCTCAGCCGCGTTCGTCGCATCCGGCTCCGCGCGACGCCCTGGCGGCTCAGTGGGCGGTGGTGCCCCCGGTCCGAGGATGGAAGACGCTGATAGGGAGAGACCCACGGGTGACCTCGTGTTGCCGCGTCCTTCCGCTCCGGTCGGCGGCGCGGCCGTCGCGAGGCCAGCGGGCGCCGTCGGCGCTGGCGCTGGGCCAAAGCCGAAGGGACCGGAACCAGCTGGCGGCATTGAGGGAGAGTCGACGCGTGCCGGACCAGTTGTCGCGCCTGCCTGCGGCGTTGAAGGATGCAGGCGTGCGGGACTTGGCGAGTCGGATGAGGTTTCCACCAGCGAGGCGCGTGGCGGGCTCGCCTCCGGGGCAAAGGCCTCGAGGGCGCCGAGCTCCTCGTCGTGGGAGGGCCACACGAGCTGCGGCGCCTGCTCACCGCCCACCAGCGGCGGCGCGCCTTCAGGAGCGATCGCCTTGCTGACGTGGCTCCCAGTGGAGGAGGTCGCCCAATCACGCGGCCAGGGCTCACGACTCATGGTTGACTCTGCCCCACAACAAACTCCAAATCGGCGCCGACCGCGCCACAGCTCTTCCGTTCAGAGGAAGCGCTGTGGACCTCCTCTTTGCCACGCGAGTCGTGCCCGGTGACAATGGGCCAGACGCGGGAATGATAATCCAACCCAACATATACCGATACCAGGTACGTGTTCAGCTCGTGTATTGGGGCTTACCGATGTCGAAAGGGGACCGGCGGATCCGGGACGACCACACACCCCTCATTTGAACACAACGTCCGGAACGGCCCGAGGGCACACATCGCACCGTCGAGCTCATTCGTGCGGCCCGAAGCGCGACTCCAGGAGTCAAGTTTCGGTTCTCGAGGGCTCCAATTCAACGCGCGCCGGCGGGCGCCAGTCCTGGTCCTCCAGATCGATCTCTCCGCGTTCGACGATCCGGACGAGCGCGTCGACGACCCCTGGGTCGAAGTGCTTGCCGCGCTGCGCGGCGATTTCCTCCAGCGCGTTGGTGATCGACCAGGCCGGTTTGTACGGTCGGGAGTGCGTCAACGCGTCGAAGACGTCGGCGACGGCGACGATGCGGCTCACGAGCGGGATGTCGTCACCCTTCAGCGCGCGGTCGTACCCCGACCCGTCCCAGTGCTCGTGATGTGTCAGCGCGATCTGTTCGGCCATCTGTAGCAGCCCGTGTGCGCTCCCGGCGAGCAGGTCGGCACCTGCGGCGGTGTGGGCCCGCATGGCCGCGTATTCCTCTTCGTCCAGCCGCGCGAACTTCAGCAAGATCTGATCTGCGATGGCGATCTTTCCGAGATCGTGCAGCGGGGCCGCCAAGCGCAGCAGGCGGACCGTTTCCGCCGACAGTCCCATCTCGGCGCCAATCTGCGCCGAGACCCGTCCCACCCGATGCATGTGCTGCATGGTGTCATCGTCACGAAACTCCGCCGCCAGCGTGAGGCGATACAAGATCTCCTTCTGCGCATCCTCGAGCTCCGTCGTGCGGTCGCGGACCTTCCGCTCGAGCAGCTCGTTCTGCGCCTGGAGCGCCACGTACAGGAACCGCGCTTCGAGCAAGTTGCGCAGCCGCAGCAGGATCTCGGTCTTGTCGAATGGCTTGTTGACGAAGTCCTTGGCGCCGACGGCCAACGCGCGCTTCTTCACCGAGTGGCTGTCGTCTGCCGTGATGAAGACGATCGGCAGGAACTCATCCTCGCGGATGTGCGGGGTGATCTCGCCCAGCACCTGGAAGCCGTCGTGACCAGGCATGTGCAGGTCGAGCAACACCAGATCCGGATGGTGGTCGAGGAACAACCGAAGCGCCGCGCGCGGGTCGCTCGTGCCGATCACGTGGACGAGCCCCGCGGCACGGAGCAGCCGCTCGAGGATCTCCACGTTCGACGGCTGATCGTCGACGACGAGAACCCGTGCTTCTGGCCACGGCAAATCGGACATGATGCACGTCCTGGGGAGCGCTGGGGGGAGGGCTCAAAAGGATTCTATCGCATGAGTAGGCGTCCTAGGTGCTTTCCATTTTCGTCGCCCGGTAAAGGTAGGCCATGGTGAGCAGGACCGTGCCGAGCGCCAGCGCGGACACCAGTCGTGCGACCGGTCCGATTGCTGGAAAGTCGTTGACGCACAGCTTGCCCAGCGCAAGGATCGCGAGCATCACACCGAGATACCGCAGCGCAGCGTGCCGCCGCCAGATCCCCGCCGCGACCAGACCGCAGCCGTAGGCGGCCCACAGCAGGGTGGGGCCGATCCGCTGGGCCGTCTGCCACGCGTGAGCCTCGGACGCGACCTCGAATGCGGCGGCATCGAGCGCCTGTTGCTGGAGCCACACGGCCGCCTCCATGGTCAGCATCAGAACGACCAAGAGGTGCGCACCCACCAGGAGCGCCGCGCGCGTGGACCACAGCTCGGCTGCTCTGGACTGCTCCCCACGTCCAATGCGCCACCACGCGACGAGCAATGCCGCCACCACGACGAATGCGGGTCCCGTCCGATGGTTGAAGAACGCTGGCTCGATCAGGCTCGTACGCGTGGCGAGGGTATGCAAGGCGCTGAAGTATGCAAGCGCGAGCACCGCCTCGCCGACGATTCGCAGCCCGGCTCGCGATTGAGCGAGCGACAGCAAGATCACGCCTTCGAGGGCGAGGGCCACCGTGCCGGCGAACCCGCCCGTCCACAGCGTCACGGTCGTTGCGCCAAGGGCCAGTGCCATACTCGCGTGATGGCGCGCAGCCTCGTCGTACCGGCGCCACCAGCCTGCGCCCAGCGCCGCATGCACGACGGCCAGCGGCGCGCCCACGATGATCGGCCACGAGGCAAACTCCGGAGCGAGCAGCAGGCCGAGCGCCAGGAACGTCCACCATGCGTTGAGGTGGCTCAAGGCGATCTCCGTGCCCGTCGTCTGGGGCCCGCCCAGGGCTTCCCATTCCGAGACCACGTGCAGCGCGCTGACTGCAGCGACGGCGACGACGCCTGCCGCCACCCACGCCGGATGCGGCGATGCGTAGCACCACACCGCGAGTGGCGCCGCAATCCCGGCGAACATCAACCCCCGGAGCGTGCGCGAGCCCAGACGCGCCGCGAACACCAGGCCGGCCAGTGTCGCGGCAATCGCGTACACGAGCCAGCCTCCCGCGTGTGGCAACAGAATCGCCACCGACGCGCCGTGGTACGCAATTGGCGCACTCGCCAGCGCGACACGTGCCCAAGGCTGCCACGGATGCACCGGGCCATCGACCTGCCTCGCGCGCCACGCCTCGCGCAATGCGATCACGAACATCGCAACATAGGCGGTCAGGAACAGTTGGAGCACCCACCACAGGTCGCGCGAGTACGAGCGCTGGGACCACCACATCAGCACGCAGGCGGTCAGCAGGTACGCCACGGCGTCGACGAGCGGCCAGCGCCGTCGATGCGCCAGCCATCGAGCCGTCAGAGCGAGAGCGCCGATATACGCGAACAACGCCAGCGGCACATGGTCGGGCCCCATCAGCACCGGCGTGGCGAACCCCGTCGCCAGGGCGATGAGCGCGAAGAGCAGCGACCGATGACGGACGCTCTCGACGAGCGCCAGGACGGTCACCGATACGAGCAGCGCAAACGCCGGCCAGCGCAGCAGCAGCCAGGATCCCGGTCCGATGATCCACGCGCTTGCGTAGAGCGTCGCCAGCGCCATGCCGATGAGCAGCCGCCCGCGCCCAGGCTGCCGTCTTGCGGCACGCTCCCCAAGCGCCAGCAGGCCGACACCCAGCGCAGCGCCGGACGCGGCACGGATAGGGGCGGCCATCCAGTCGCGGCTCACCACGTATTCGAGCAGCCACACGCCCCCGACGGCCGTGAGAGCGATGCCGATGTAGAGGAACCAGTGCGCGGCGATACGTCGTTCTAGCGTGCCGCGGCCTGACGGCCGCGCCCCGCGACGCTCACTTGCGAGCCCTGAAACTTGACTCGAATGCGTCAAGTCTCCGGGTCTCAAGGGTTCTAGCGGCGTGCCCGGCGCGGCAGCCGCGCTGGGGGAGGGCCCTCCTTCGCTCGGTGCAGGCGACGTCTGTGCCGGCAGGCTCGCCGTATCGGCCTGCATTCGGCGGACCGTCTCACGCCACGCCTCGTCATCCTCCGCGCGCGCCAGCGCTTCCTCCCCCGATACTGGTGGCGCGTCAGCCGACCCCTCCGCTGAAGGGCCCGGCGCTGAGGCGGATGACTGCCTTGCGAGCAGGTCGACGCGCTCGCTCAAACGTTGCATCTGCTCGCCCAGGGCGCGCAGCTCGTGCTCCACCCGGTCAGCCGTCTCCAGCGCGCGCGCCGCCCGGAGGAGGGCGCCGCTCGTGGTGAGCATCACGAGCAGGAGGCAGCCGAACAGGGCGAGGATTAGCAGCACGTAGGAAGAGGCGTCGACCATTCAGTCTGGTCCTCCGATCGCCTCCGCCATTGGCGAATCTGGCCAGCGCGGCTTCGGAGCAGCCGCATAGTCCGCATGAGCGAGCCGGCTCTGGAAGAGCGAGACCGCGGACGCGTAGAACTGGAGCTTCACCACCAGGCGTGCGAGGATCCACAACTGGCCGGCGAGGAGGATGATCCAGACCGGCCGCGTCGCCGCCGGCGCCGCCAGCGCGTATCCGCCCGCGAGCAGGAGGAACAGCAGGCTGTTCAGCCCGTACAGGGCGCTGACGCTTCCCGGGTGTCGACCGACGAACCTCGCCCCCGCCAGCAGCGCGCCGGTCGCGCTCCTGCGATCCTCGACGACCAGCCGGACGCGTGCGTAGTCGAGGACGATGTTGAGGATGAGGAGCAGCGCGCCGAAGCACAGGTAGAGCACCAGGCGTAGCGCCGCCGCCGTGCGCTCCGACGTCAGGTTGTACGTCATGCGCGTGTAGAGGTCCTCGAATAGCCAGCCGTGGACGAGCCCGAACGCCAGTGCGTACACCCCGAGCCCGACCAGGCCGAGCCGCAGCAATCGGAAGAAATACCCGCCGCACGCGCCGAAGAAGCCGCCGGCGTACAGCCGTCGTTGTCGCGCGAACCGGTCCAACACTCCGCCTGAGAAGAACGTCCACACGACGAGGAACGTGCCGACGACCCACGCGAGGCTCTCCAGAATCTCTTCGTTGTCCAGCAGGCCGCTCACGTTGCTCAGCACCGCTGCAAATCCAACCACGGCGGGCGTGAACGACGTGGCGATGCCATGTGCCTGGGCGGAGAGCTCGTCCCACCAGTCACCGTCCGCGCGTTGGGCCACTTTCTCCGCGATCAGGCTGTCTCCAAGCTGGTCCTCGATCTGCCGGTTCACCTCGGCGGCGAGCGGAAGGCCGACGACGAGCGTCAGCAGCCACGCCCCGACGAGAACGGCGGGGGCGTCGGCCACTCGTTTCAAGCCGTCGAGGAATACGCGCCATACAGACATAT
>JBOGIN010001315.1:0-4279 GCA_050742275.1 Vicinamibacteraceae bacterium | reverse complement strand
CGCCACCGGTGCGCAGCTTGACGCCGGCGCCGACGACGCGCGCCGCGTCGACCAACCGTGGCAGCTCGTCACCGATCGGCAGCTCGCAGAAGCACGAGAGCCCGGCCGCGACGAATGGCTGCGCGCGCTCGACGTCTGCCAAGCGCGACGCCTTGATGTCGACGACGTCGATCCGGGCCGCTCCGGCGCCGGCAGCAGCGCGCTGGTCGTTGAACGCCTGGACCCGCGCGACCTCGCGCGCTGGATCGGCGCTCCCCAGCACGGTGATCCGCCATGGGTCCACGCTGGCGCTCTGGGACAGACTCTCGCCGAAGCGATCCAGGTGGTCGAGCGGCACGACGAACCGCCCCAATATCCACGCGTGTGGGCCGCTGGAAAACGCCGCATAACGCTCGACCGCTTCCGCCATCGACAGGCCGGCCGGTGGAAACAGCCCGGCGAAATCGACGACGTGCGCAAGCAACGCGCGCGCGGCTCGGGTGACAGTGGTGCCTGACATGTGTGTGCTCGGCATGGATCTAATCGTGGTCGACCCAGGAGCGGTAGTAGCTCTCGTCCTCGATGGCGCGCGCCTGCTGGCTCACGCGCAACGGGTGGAAGGTGTCGACCATCACGGCGAGCTCGTCGGTGCGTGACTGTCCGAGCGATTGCTCGACGCGTCCGGGGTGCGGGCCGTGCGGCACACCGTCCGGATGCAGCGTCACGGAGCCGTATTTAATCCCCTTTCGGCTCATGAACTCGGAGCTCGCATAGTAGAGCACCTCGTCCGACATGACATTCGAGTGATTGTAAGGCACCGGCACGGCATCGGCGCCGAAATCGTACGGCCGCGGGCAGAACGAACAGACGACGAAGTTGTCGCCTTCGAAGGTCTGGTGCGTCGGCGGCGGCAGGTGCACGCGACCGACGCGCGGCTCGAAGTCGTGGATGCTGAGCGCCCACGGATAGTAGTAGCCGTCCCATCCTACGACGTCGAACGGATGGTGGTCGAGCACGAACTCGGTGAGGTGATTGTCCTTCTTGACGACGAGGCGGAACTCTCCGCGCTCGTCGTGCGTCTCGAGCGCCGACGGCCGCCGGATGTCGCGCTCCGAGTACGGCGCATTCTCCGTGAGCTGCCCATGCTCGTTGCGGTACCGCTTCGGCGTGCGAATGTAGCCGGCACTCTCGATCACGAGACAGCGCACCGGCCTCTTCGTGAATCGATAGCGGTGCAGCACGCCCCGAGGGACCACTAGATAGTCGCCGGCGCCAAAGGGTAGGCTGCCAACGACACTCTCCAGCACGCCCTCCCCTTCCGTCACGTACACGAGCTCGTCGCCCTGCGCGTTCCGATAGAAGTAGTCGTCGTCACGCTGAGGTGACACGACGTCGATGGCGACGTCCGCGTTGTAGAGCAGCGGCATGCGATCGCTGGTGATGCTCGCCACCGTCGGGAGCTCCGCGGTCAAGAAGTGGCGATGCTTGAACTGGCGCGGCTCCTCTTCCGTCCAGTGCAGCGGCTTCAATGGCCTGACGTCGCGGATCTGCGTCGGGTGCTGGAGGTGGTACAGAAGCGAGGCTGGACCAGTGAACCCCTTGTTGCCCATCAGCTCTTCGTAATAGAGCCCGCCTCCGTCGCGCCGGAACGCCACATGCCGCTTGTGCGGCACCCGTCCAAGCTGGTGGTAAATCGGCATGCAGCACCTCCCTGCCGGTCAGGCGGAGATTAGAGGTTGCCCCGCAGGGCCTGCTCCTGCTCGATGGCTTCGAACAAGGCCTTGAAGTTGCCCTTTCCGAAGCCGCGGCTTCCCTTGCGCTGGATGATCTCGTAGAAGAGCGTCGGTCTGTCCTCGACCGGCCGCGTGAAGAGCTGTAAGAGATAGCCGTCTTCGTCACGGTCGACGAGAATGCCGAGCTGCCGAACCGTGTCCACCGCTTCCTCGATCGCTCCAACGCGCGACGGGAGCAGATCGTAGTACGCCTCGGGGACGCGCAGGAACTCGACGCCGTTGTCGCGCAGATGGCGCACGGTCGTCGCGATGTCCTGGCTCAGCAGCGCAATGTGCTGCACGCCCGGCCCCCGATAGTAGTCGAGATACTCCTCGATTTGACTCTTCCGCTTCCCCGCCGCCGGCTCGTTGATTGGAAACTTGATGGCATACGAATCGTCGGACATCACGATGCTCATCAGCGCGCTGTAGTCGGTCGAGATGTCCTTGTCATCGAAGCTGACGTAACGCTTGAAGCCGAGCACGCGGCTGTACCAGTCCGCCCACTCGTTCATCTTACCGAGCTCGACGTTCCCGACGATGTGATCGACGCGGAGGAGACCGGCACCGGGAGCGGCCACCTTCTGCGCGCGAAATCCAGGCAGGAACGGTCCCTTGTAATCCAGGTACGAGATGAACGAGTGCAGCGTGTCGCCATAGGCACGAATCGCGGCATGTCGCACCGCACCCTGTTCGTCGCGTAGCTCGCGTGGCTCGACGGCAGGCTCGGCTCCACGCCGGACGGCCTCGTCGAAGGCCTGGTCGGCATCTTCGACGTGAAAGGCGATGTCGCGCACGCCGTCGCCATGCCGGCAGATGTGCGCGGCCTCGGCCGTATCCGGGCTCAGAGGTGTGGTGAGCACGAACCGGATCTTGCCTTGTTCCAGCAGGTACGACGCGGCATCGCGCCGCTTGGTCTCCAGCCCGGCATAGGCCACCTGAGAGAAGCCAAACATCTGGCGGTAGTAGCACGCCGCCTGCTTGGCGTTCCCCACGAGAAACTCCACATGATGAATGCTCTTCAGCCGGAGCGGATTCTCATGCATGCGTTCCTCCTATCTCAGGAAACAGGATACAGGAAACGGGATACAGGAAACGGGATTCGGGATTCGGAAAACGGAAAACGGCGCAGGCTGCCGGCGCAGTTCGGGGTCTTCCGAACGCCCATCCCCGCTTGCCGCGTCCTCTTGCTGATTCCCATTCCTGATTCCGAATCCGCCTCCTGAATCCGGGAACTCCCTGAATCCTGAATCCTGAATCCCGTTTCCTGTCGCCCGTTTCCTGTATCCTGTCATTGAAGTGGCAGCGCCCATCGAGCCGCTTACCCGTGCGCGCATTTTAATTGTCGACGATCAGACCTCGACCGTTCGGCTGTTGGAGCGCCTCCTCACCACGGGTGGCTACACCAACGTGTACGCCACCACCGACCCACGCCTCACGGCCGAGATGGTCGACCGGCTCGCGCCGGACCTCGTCCTGCTCGACCTGCACATGCCGGGCGCGGACGGCTTCGAGGTCATGCAGTCACTCGCGCCACGGGTGGCCGTGGACCGTTATCTCCCCATCCTCGTCGTGACCGCCGACACGACGCTCGAGAGCCGGCAGCAGGCGTTGAGCGCCGGCGCCCGCGACTTTCTGCAGAAGCCGTTCGATGCCGTGGAGGCGCTTCTCCGCATCCGGAACCTCCTGCTCACGCGGTTTCTCTATCTGCAACTCGAGCGCGAGAAGGACGGTCTCGAGCAGAGCGTGAGGGAGCGGACGCGCAAGCTGGAGGCGGTGCCCAACGAGATTCTCGATCGCTTGGCGCGCGCCGCCGAGTACCGCGACGACAATACCGGTGAGCACGCTCGTCGTGTGGGTCAGTTGGCCGGCCGGATCGCGGAAGCGCTCGGCCGCCCGCGGAGCGAATGCGAGCTGATCGCGCGCGCGGCCACGCTGCACGACGTCGGCAAGATTGGCATCCCGGATGCCGTGCTCCTCAAAGAGGGGCCGCTCGACCCCGACGAGATGGCGGTCATCAAGGATCACACCACGATTGGCGCGCGTATCCTCTCGGGCAGCCACAGCGAGCTGCTCCGCGTGGCGCAGCGCATTGCCTTGAGCCACCACGAGCGGTGGATCGGTGGGGGCTATCCGAACGGTCTCGCCGGCACCGCGATCCCCGCAGCGGCACGTGTCACGCACGTGGCGGATGCGTTCGACGCGATGACGCATCCGCGGCGGTACAGGCCGGTGCTCACCGAGGAGGAAGCGCGCGCGGTCATCGAGAACGATGCCGGCCGCGAGTTCGATCCGGATGTCGTCGAAGCGTTTCTCACGGCGCGCAAGCGGGGGCAGCCGTCGTTCGTAGGATGAAGGGATCTAGGGAGCTAGGGATCTAGGGATCTAGGGAGCTAGGGAGCTAGCCCGGATAATTCACGAAGCGCGCGATTTTCCTAGAAACACAAACGCCTCCGTGTGGTAAAACGTCCGTGCTCACGGGACCTTTTCCACAACGGAGGCGTCTGCGTTGAACGACGACACGATAC
>JBOGIN010001314.1:0-3251 GCA_050742275.1 Vicinamibacteraceae bacterium | reverse complement strand
GCTCGTTCGCGTTCGCCGGTAACGCCACTCGCACCTTCGGGACCGGATCGCAGACAGCCAACTTCTACAACACGTACGCGGCGTTCCTGCTGGGTCTCGTGGACACGGCGAGCAAGGCGCTGCAATTCGAGAACTTCTCGGCCAACGAGTGGCAACACGCGCTGTATGTCCGTGATCGCTGGAGCGTCAGTCCGAAGCTGACCGTCGACATCGGCGTCCGATGGGAGTACTACCCTGTGTTGCGGCGCGCCACTCGGCAGATCGAGATGCTCGACCTCGACACGCTGGACGTGCTCATCGGAGGCATGGGCGGTAACCCCGAGAACATGGGGCTGGCGGCGCCCAAAGACATGTTCGCGCCACGCGTCGGCGTCGTCTATCGTCCGAACGAGCAGACGGTCTTGCGCACGGGCTTTGGCGTCAGCTACGACGGACAAGGGATGGCCGGCGAGCACGCGTTGTACGGATACCGAAGCTATCCGCAGGTCATCAACGCCGACCATCAAACCCCGGCAGACGAGGCGACGTTCGGCTGGTACGGCACGCTGGACGAGGGTATTCCGCAGATCGAGACCCCGGAGCTCAGCGGCGGTCGTGTCGCCCTGCCCGACGACGTCCAGATGCACACGGCAGTGCCGGAGTCGATGGATCGAGGAACAACGTATTCCTGGAACGTGGCGGTCGAGCGACGCCTGCCGTTCGCCGCTGTCGACGTCGCGTACGTGAGCAACCGCGTCCGCGACGGCTTGGCCGACATCAACATCAACGACGCGCAGACGCTGGGGGGCGGCGGGTTGGATCGACCGTACCTCGTCTCACATGGACGGCAGCTTCCGATCACCATCTTCACGCCTTACAAGAAGATCGACTATGACGCGCTCCAGGTGGGCATCACGCGGCCTTTCACGGATGGCCTGTTGTTGAAGGGCCACTACACGTACAGCAGATCGTGGGGACGAGGCATCAGCCTGTCCGGCTCGGTCTATGGCGCCGGCCGTCAGTACGAGCTTCCGACCGCCGAGGCGCAGGAGCGGAACTGGATGCCGGCTGGCGGCAGTCGGCCGCACACGTTCACGATGGCCTTCGTCTATCAGCTCCCCTGGCAGAGCGCTGGCGCGCGACAGAGCCTCGTGCGGACGCTCATCAGCGACTGGCAGGTCAACGGCGTCGTGACGGCGTTCAGCGGCACGCCCTTCACCGTTACCGCGGACGACACGGAGCTCAATACGCCCGGCAACTTGCAGACTGCCGATCTCATCGGCACGACCACCAGGGTTGGAAAGATTGGCGCAGACGGCACCTATTACGACCCGAGCGCCTGGGCACAGCCGGAAGGCGTGCGGTTCGGAAACACGCGGCCCAACCAGTTCCGCGGCCCCGGCGGCTGGAACCTCGATCTGTCGGTCTTCCGGGCGTTTCCGCTGGGCGGGACGCACCGGCTCGAGGCAAGAATCGAAGCCACCAACGTCACCGATACGCCAAAGTTCGACAACCCGAATGGCGACATCACGAGTGGCGATTTCATGCGCATCTTCGGCTTGAACGACGCCTTCACCGAGCGCCAGATTCGGCTGGGGCTCCGGTACTCCTTCTAGACCGCGCCCCTGGTGTCTATCCGCCCTCCGCCAATGGAGGTTGCGCTATGAGCTCAGCATGAGTACCCTTGCGTCGCCAAAGGGCCTCGCTGAGGAGAATTCCGACATGAGCTCTGATATAGACAATTCCCATCATGCGTACCGTCTCGCCACCGTGACTGGTTGGTTGGTCGTTGCGTTACTGGCCGTGGCGGCCGCAGCGCCTGCGCAGCAGTATCGAGCCACGATTGGCGGCCGCGTGACCGATCCGCAAGGCGCAGCGTTACCTGTGGACGACCAAACCCATCGGCTTTCAATCACCGGCATCTACGAGCTGCCATTCGGCAACGGCAGGGCCTTGGGCGGCGATGCGCGCGGCCTCATGGAGGCGCTCATTGGCGGCTGGCAGCTCAACGTCATTGGCGAGATCGAGAGCGGCAAGCCGATTGGTATTCCGGGGATGCCCTCTATCGCGATGGCGACTTCGAGAACGTGCAGCTGCCAGATGGCGAGCAATCACTCGACAACTGGTTCGACAACAGCACCGCGTCCAACCCGCGCCCGGACGGCACGTGGGCGTGGGATCAGCTTCCGCCCAACGATTATCGCGTCACGCCGATACGCCAGGGGCACGTGCGGCTGCCGACCGAGCCGCAATGGGCGCTATCCCCCTTCAAGAACACACGCGTCGGCGGCGTGATGACGCAGATCGGGATCGAGGCGTTCAATGCGTTCAACACGCCGATCTACGGCGGTCCCAACACGGACGTGAACAACTCGCGGTTCGGCCAGATCACGCCGGACCAGATCAACTTCCCTCGCCAAGTGCGGCTCCGCTTCCGGGTGCTGTTCTAGTCGCCTGTATCAGCTGGATCAGTAGCGCGCTGGATACAAAAGGTGTAGCGAGGGGCCTTCAGGCCCCTCGGGCGCGCACTCTTCAGGCCGCGCGCTACGTACGTCACGGGGCGACCCCGTGGTGCGATACGGTTACTGATTCAGCGGTGACAGTCCACTAGTCGCGCCCGGTCGGTCGTGACCGCACCTCGCGATCGTTGAGCCGATGCAACATCGACGCAGACCGCTTCGCGACGTCGATTCGCGCGTTGTTGCGCTCGTACGAGAGTGGGGCGTGTGGCGCGGTGATCGGACCGTCCTCCGGCGGATAGCGTTCCGCGCGATACACCGGATAGGCCGACGTTCGCAGATGGGCGAGCATGTGGTGACCGCGCCGCGTCTCTCGCTCGTGACGAAGCGCCGTGATATCCACAGGCGCGATGACGATCCGCTCGCCGGGCCCGGGAGACGCGTCCGCCAGCAGACGCCCGTCGAAGTCCACCACTTGGCTGCCGCCGGGCCATGAGTACGGCGGGTAGTGCCGTAAGCTGGCCCCCTGGTTCGCGGCGACCACGTACGCGGTGTTCTCGAGCGCGCGGCAGCGATTGACGATCGTCCACCAGGCCATCGGGTCGGTGGCGCCCCAGGGATCCATATATGCGGATACGCGTATAAGAAGCTCCGCGCCATTGGCGGCAAGCTGGCGGATCGCCTCCGGAAAGAGCCAGTCGTAGCAAATCGCACAGCCCAGGCGCCCGATTGGCGTGTCGGCAACCGGGAACAGCGGTTCATCGTATCCGGGCAGATCGTGTGGGCTCGCGTGCACCTCGAACGGGATCCAGG
>JBOGIN010001313.1:0-3465 GCA_050742275.1 Vicinamibacteraceae bacterium | reverse complement strand
AGCGGCGCCGGCATCGCCGCACGGCCCGGCTACCCGACGGTGATCGTCCCGTTCGGACTGGTCGTGCCCGTGCCTCCCGCAAACGCGCCGTTTCCGGACGGGTTCACCGCCAAGCCCGGACCATTCGGCGTGAGCTTCACCGGCATGGCCTGCAGCGAGCCGCGGTTGATCGAGCTCGCGTTTGCGTTCGAACAGGCCACGAAGCGCCGCAAGCCGCCAGCCTCGGCACCGTAGAATCCGAGACCGTGAACCGGGACCTTGTCGCCGGTTCCTCATCTCGGGTGTCAGGGTGTCTCCCTAAGCAGTCTGGTACAGGTCGTCGAGCGTCCAGAGATAGACCTCGTCTCTCGTGGCCCGCGCGGCGCGGCGGAAGCGGTCCGTGAATCCACCGGCTGCGACGTACAAGAGAGGAGACGTTGGCTTACGCGCATTCCGTGCCCAGGCAATACCCGCCTCCGCCAGACGATCGATCATGTTGAGGTGCTTCGTGTGCACGTCCACGTCCAACGGCTTCCGATTCCACTTCACCGCACCGGTCAACGCACGGCCATCCAGGAGGAGGCTGGCGATATCCACCTCTACCGGCTGTCGAGCACGATCACGCCCCTCCCAGCGCCCCCACTCCCGCACCAGGGGAAGGCCAAGGGGCTCGGCGAGGCGATAGCACGCTTCTTCCGCAATGCTTTCGAAGATCAGTCCCATGTATGTGTCCAGTGTTCGGACGATGCGTTGACGCCAGACGGCCGCCGGACTCTGAGTGGCGAGCGTGCTCTCGAACGGCGCAACGAGATCGTAGTAGAAACGCATCGCAGGATCAGAAACACGATAGCGATAGGGCTCCCTCGGCGCAGCCCCAAGATTGCGCACGGATCGGACGTAGTCCAGCGTAATGAGACGCTCTATCTTCTCGCGGAGCGCGGAATCCGCGGGAAGGCCGGTGCCCTGGGCGATCTCGTTGAGGTCGGTACGCCCGGCACCGATCGCCCGAAGGATGGCGGCGTACTTGGGGATTTCACGGAGGCCCTGCTCCTGAAGGAGCGCCGTCTGGACCAGCTCACGCACCTCGCCCGACGGCGCGAGCACGAGGTCCGTCACGTTCTTTCCCAACGAGCGGCTTGGATCGATCGGGGCAAGGTAGCGGGGAATACCACCGAAGATGCCGTACGCGCATGCCCGGTCGCGGAGGTCCGTGAAGCCGGCCAGCTGTCCGGCGTACCAATAGTTGAAGGGGCGGAGGCGCGCGTGCCACGCGACGCGCCCGTAGAGCGGTGACCCGCCAGCGTTCAGACTTTCGAGCGTCCTGATTGCGGATCCCGCAATGATGAACAGGAGCGGTCGAGCGGGGCGTCGCATCTCCCAAGCTGCATTGAGCTCGGAGGCAACCGCAGTGAGGTCCCTGGGACTCTCCCCCAGATATTGGAACTCGTCAATGGTGACAACGAGGGGCTCTGGAGCGCGATGATCGAGCAGGAGCCGGAATACGCTCCGCCACGTTGGATAATCCTCCGCATGGACGTGCTCACCGGACCAGGTGGCGAACGCGTCGAGCAGAGAGTGGCGGTTCTGAGCCGGCGTCGTCTCGGAAGCCGTGAAATAGAAGGTGGAGATTTTCTCGCCATTCCAGGCTCGACTCAGCAGGTAGGTCTTCCCCACTCGACGCCGGCCGTACATCAGGACGAGCTGGGGAGCCCTTCTGGCGAGAAGCTCACGGAGCCGCTGGACCTCCGCCTCTCTGTCAATGATTGGGCCGTTGAGCTGAGCCACAAAGGCATCCTTCGATCACATTACGGTTATGACCGTATACGATCATGACCGTATACTACCACGACCGTATACAATGACGACCATCATAATAGGGGCGCGTCGATACCCAGGGCAGAAATGAGGATGGGGAGACCACCTCGCCGCGCGTGGATGCACTACCGTCCGTGCGCTCGAAGGAGAGCGTCAACTTCTGCGTAGCCCGAGGGGAACGGGACGACGCCAGCCGGCGATGCGCCGGCCCGCAGGAGAACCTCGACCGATTCAGGGGTGCGCCGAGACGTCCAATAGGAGTCCACACTGGCGCGCACGGCAAGCGCCAGCGGCGTGCGTCCACGGCCGTCCGGTACGTCGATTGGGGCTCCGCGTTCGATGAGGAACCGGACCGTGTCGTGACACGCGCGCCAGGACGCGACGTGTAGCGCCGTGCTGTTCGGGGCGATGTCGAAATAGCCGTCGCCTTCCTCGAACGTCGCCGTGACGTCAACGCCAAGATCAAGGAGGTGCCGCACGCCCTCTGTATTGCCATTGCCGGCGAATGCGGCGAGCAGCCGACCTCCCTCCATCACAACATCATGTATGAGCCGGGGCTCGCTCTCCGCGATGGAACGGACGTGTTCCGCGTCGTTGCGAGCGCATGATGCAAGGAGCGCCTCGGCGCCGTGCAGTTCGACGGGAAGGCCTCGCCGCTCGAAGAGGTCGAGCAGGTCACCGCGCCCTCGCCTTGCAGCCATAGCGGCCGCGGACATGCCGTGCCACGGCTCTGGCCGCTTCGACGCGTCCGCCCGCGGATGCCACACGCGCATCGGGTCGGCGCCGTGATCCAGCGCAACCTCCACGATCGTCAGAGCGTTGTCGCTCAATACGGCGTTGTGAAAGGGCGTCTTCCCGGACCAAGTCTCGGAGTTTGGGTCAGCCCCCTGCGCAAGCAGCCATTTGATGCCTTCGTAGTCATGCCAATCGTGCTTCCGGTTCAGCAGCATGGCCAGGCTTTCGCCGGTGAGCCTGCCGCTGCCCACCAGGACCTGAAGCGCGCGGTTGTCGAACGTCTCGGGGGTGTGATAGACGACCTCGGCGTCATTGGGGTCGGCACCTCGATCGAGCAGCAGGCGAGTCAGCGCCGGATGATGCGCCACGCCCGCGGCACCATACAGCGCGCTCTCGAAGATCGGCTCGGGCTGATGCTCGTGTGAATAGAATCCCGTATTCGCGCTCGCGCCAGCGTCGAGCAGTACCTCTGCAGCCTGCAGGAAGCCGGCCGATCGCGTCGGATCGAGCCGGAGGTATGTCGAGAAGCAGAGATACGTAAGTGCGTCCCATCGGAGCGGACCACCCTTGACCGTGGCTGCGGCAGCATCGTTCTCGACGAACCGGCGTATGGCGGCGGCGGCGCCGAGAATCGCCGCCGTGTAGATGTCGTATGCATCGCCGCCGCTGATCTCCGGATGCGCCGCCAGGACCGCCTCGGCACGCTCCAAAGAGCTCTGCTAGGCCGAAGCCTCGATGAAGGCCGTCTTCGGATCGGTTGCGCCAGACACCTACGGCTCCCGAACCTGACCACGCTGCTCTGCGCTCATTGGTTTCCTCGCTGGCGCGAGCGGGCCCTGTGATCGCGCTGGACCGATGCGGCGTGCCTCGATCCGAATGTGGTTCTTCTCCCACGTTCTGCCGCCATCCAGCGAGCGGTCGGCGGTCCAGGAGAAC
>JBOGIN010001312.1:0-5679 GCA_050742275.1 Vicinamibacteraceae bacterium | reverse complement strand
GTGGGTGCCTGCGCGCGAGCCGTCGGGTGCGCTGGTCGAGTACGAGAACATGGCGTCGAGCCTCGGCGTCGACCTCGGGGGGTGGAGCTGGGGCGCGCAATTCGGCGACTTGAACAACGACGGGACGCTCGACCTGTATCTCGTCAACGGCTACGTGTCGGCCGGGGAGCGCACGAGCTACTGGTACGACTTCTCCGTGATCGCGGTCGGACACAGCGCGATCATTGCCGATGCCCGCAACTGGCCGGCGATGCGGGGCCGCAGCCTATCCGGGTATCAGCCCTCACGCGTGTGGATCAACGACGGCCTGGGCCGTTTCACGGAGGTTGCCCAGGTCGTCGGGGCGACCGACACGTACGATGGCCGCGCCATCGCGCTGGCCGACCTGTCGAATCGCGGCGTGCTGGATGTCATCGTCGCCAATCAACGGGGCCCCCTTCTCGTGTACCGCAACATGGTGCAGCCCGGTCGTCACTGGGTGGCGTTCGAGCTGGAGGGCCGTGCGAGCAACCGGAGCGCCATCGGCGCACGCGTGGAGGTCCAGTGGGCGGGCGGGCGCCAGGTGCAGGAAGTCAGCGGTGGAACTGGCTTCAGCGCCCAGAACCAACGGCGCCTTCACTATGGGCTGGGCACGCACGCGCACGTGGATCGCGTCGTCATACGGTGGCCGTCGGGCCGGCGACAGACGATCGAGAATCCGCAGGTGGACCGCCTTCACGAAATCGTGGAGCCCCAGTGAGCACCAACAGCACGGTCACCTCGCCTGCGCCGGTTCCCGTGCCAAGACGACCGCTCATCGTCACGCTCGAGAGCCGGTTTCTCCCGCCAATCTTCATCACGTGCATTCTGCTGGCGGCGCATGTCTCGTTCGGCGTCCTCGAAGGCTACGAGCGAACGGCCGTGGCAATTCTCACGGCGATCCTCGCGGAAATGGCGTTGGGACGTATCACCAACGGCCGATGGCCGCACCCGGCGAGCGCGTACATCACGGGGATCAGCGTGGGCATCTTGCTTCGATCGCCGTTCGTGTGGCCGTACGCGCTCGGAAGCTTCGTGTCGATCGCCTCGAAGTACGTGTTGCGCGTCAAGGGCCGGCACTTGTGGAACCCGTCGAACTTCGGCGTGAGCGCTGTCCTGTTTCTGGCGCCGGCCACCGCCTCCGTGCTCAGCATCCAATGGGGCAATACGTTGTGGCCCATGGTCGTCATCTGGATGCTCGGCACCCTGATCGTCTGGCGCGTCGGACGCCTGCACATCAGCGCCACCTACGTCGCCTCGTTCGTGCTCTTCTCGTTCGTGCGAAGCGCCATGACCGGCACTCCCTGGCTGGCCAACGTGGCGCCGATTACGGGGCCGATGTATCAGCTCTTCGTGTTCTTCATGGTCACCGATCCAAAGACCACTGTGGGGCCGAAGTGGGCCCAGGCCCTCGTGGTCTTCGTCGTGGCGCTCGTGGAGATGCTGCTGCGGCTGGCGGAGGTGGTCTACGCGCCGTTCTACGCGCTCTTCCTCGTCGGGCCGCCGGCGATGCTCATCGAGATGTGGTGGACGTCGCGAACGTCGCGCGCGCAGCGGCCGGCCTAGCACCGCCTTTCACGAATCCGCAACGTTCGAGTAGGCGATGGACATCGTCTACCGCCGCTTCCAGCTTCGACGCGTTGGCCAGCAGATCTTCAGCGAGTACGGGATACCAATTGCGGCGGCTGCGATCCAGGAGACCCGCCGTGTCGAACGGCTCGATGGCTCGGTCGATGCGATCGAGCAACGCGTCACGGGCGCGTCCCTGCGGCGATGTCCCGCCGGCGTCCGCACAGGCACGCAGCTCGGGTCCGAACCGAGCGTGGCCGTGGAGCAGGAAGCCGGGGGCCAGCTCGGGTCGACCGAGGCGCCGTGCCGCCTCACTGTAGCTCGCTGCCGCGAAATAGAGCAGGCCAAGCCGCGCGAAGAGCACCGGGTCCGACATGGTCGCGTAGAGCGCCGCCACGAGCTGCTCGGTCACGTCCAGCTCCTGCTGCGTCTCGCGGGCGTACGCCCCGAGGGCGGCGTCGCGCCCCGGCCCCTCCTCGGCCGTGGCGTCCAACAGGGCGAGCAGGCGCTGGAGGCCGAGGAGCGTCAAGGGAAATCCCGTGGAGAGGAGCGGGTCTATCACGCCCACGGCGGAGGGCAACAGCGCCCATCGAGCGCCGCACACCTGCCGGCAGCGGAACGCCAGGCGCGCCGCGTGCACGAACGGCAGCACGGCACGCGCCGAGCCGAACTGATCCCGCACGGATGGCAGGGTTGCGAGCAGTCGCTCCCATGCCGCCTCGCCTTCCGCAGCAGCCACGGCGCTTGCTGTGCGATCGGTCAAGGCCGCGCCGGCGCTCGTGATGCCATTGTTGAACCGCAGCACCCAGATCCAACCGCCGGGAAACACATGATGAAGCGCCGCCGCGTCCGGTGGATACGGTGGCGCGCTGTCGGGGGGCATCAAGTGCTCCCATCGTTCCACGCCCTCGAAGTGGGTGTACAACCCCTGTGTTCCGGGAAGCCAGCGAAGCGGCGCCGCCTCCAGGCCGAGCGCTCGGTAGAGGAACCCACGGGGACCGCTCGCGTCGATCACGAAGCGCGCCGTGATGCGGAGCGACCGCCCGTTGCGTGTGCCCTCCAGCACGACGCGCGCGGCGGTCTCGTCGAAGCGCTCCAGTACGGTCTCATCGAGATAGATCGCTCCCTCGTTGGCGGCTTCGCGCACGAGCGCATGGTCGAAGTCCGGCCGGTACCAATGCGTGTCGCCGACCTCGTCATGCGGGCTGGCGGCCACGAGCAGTTGGCGGCGGCGCCCGACGTCATCCAGCCACCGTTCGCCCGGATCGTGGAAATAGAACGTGAAGCCGCGCTTGAGGCCGCCGGCCACGTCCGGCCGTGTCCGCTGCCACGTTCCCCATTTGGAGAACGGCCGCACGCGGGGCAACTCATACCGATCCGCCAGCTCTTCGAGTAGCAGGTTGGCGAGCGGCGTGGAGGACTCGCCGATGGCGAACCGCGGGTGGCGTCCGCGCTCGACGAGCACGACCCGCTGGCCGCGGCGCGTGAGGGCAAGCGCCGCCAACGAGCCGGAGAAACCGGAGCCCACCACTGCCACGTCGGTGTCGATCCGTTCCATGGCTGACATATTCAACACGAGGCGGCTGCCGAACCGCGACGCGTACAGGACAACGGTGGCAGACAGCGCTGCTCGAGGTTCATCGCGTGAAGCCGGTCGCGCCGCGCGACGAAACAGTGCTCGCACTCGCTGAACCGCTCGAGATCCCAGATGTCAACGAGGATCCGGCCGCCTGCGGTGGCGCGAGCAGCGTGTGCCAGCTCGAGGCTCCGTTCGATGTCGGTGAGTCGTGGTGCGCGGAAGGAGCTTTGGTCCGCGAGCGCGTCCAGCGCCCCGTTGCCATGGCGAGTCGGTATCAACGAGACGGCAGTGGCGCCGCAGGTGAAGGCAACCTCCGTTGTGCGGAGCAGCCACACGTCTTGCTCGTCCGGGGGCACGAATGGCGGCGCGATGAGCAGGAACGCGCGGAGCGCGACGTTCCGCCGTCGGAGCGCAGCCGCCGCACTGGCGAACGACTCAACCGTCATCCGCTTGTTCAAGCGCTCGAGCGCCACGGGATGCGCCGTTTCCAGCCCCATGGCGACCTCGAGCGTCGGCGCGCTCCCCGCGCCAGGCCCGCGGTCAAGCGCCTCGAGGAAACGGTCGACACGCGGACCAATCAGGCTGGGATGCGACTCCACGATCACGCGCGCGACGCCGCTGAGCTCGGCGGCGATCGCGCAATAGTCCCGCTCGGGAACCGCCCTCGGATCGAAGAAGCTCCCCGCGTTGTAGAGCTTCACCTGCGTGACCTGCTCCTGATGGCGCCGCAGCGCCTTCCATGCGGCGGAGAGCTGTGCTGGAATAGCGCCCTCGGGCGTATCACCCGTGATGGTGTGCTGCCAAAGATCGCACATCACGCAGCGCCAGGGGCACTCGCGTCCGGTGAGAAACACGGTGACGGTGCGACCGATGCTCCCCGCGTCTGTCCGCTCGTCCTCGACGACGACGCCCTGGTACTTCCAAGGATCGTGGACGAGACGAGGAGGGCGCCGATCGAGGACGAAGCGATCGCGCTCCCAGGCGGTGGCCGGGTAGGTCCCGGGCGAAGCTAGCACGTTTGTATTATTGACCCGATTGGTGACGGGCAGCCTATAGTAGCTAACGTTCACTCTTCACGACGATTGCGAGGAAGCGGCATGCAGGCAACCGAGGCCGCGGTTTGGCACGACGGCCGGACGATGACGCTGATGGAGCGGCTGAACGGTCCGTGGCACGAGCGCGCGCTACAGATTTACACGGCAATCGTGCTCGCGCACTGGGCCGAGCACCTCTTTCAAGCGCTGCAGATCTACGTCCTCGGGTGGCCCGTGCCCGAGGCGCGCGGTGCGCTCGGGTACTTCTTCCCCTGGGTGATCAGGTCGGAGACGCTCCACTACGGGTACGCGGTCGTCATGCTCGTCGGTTTCTGGGTCCTGCGGCAGGGGTTCACCGGCACTCGCGACCGGCGGTGGTGGATGATTGCGCTATGGATTCAATTCTTCCATCACATCGAGCACGCCATCCTCCAGACACAGGCGATTCTTGGGCAGAACCTCTTCGGGCTGCCAGTGCCCACGAGCCTGGTCCAGTTGTGGGTGCCGCGCGTCGAGCTCCATCTCTTCTACAACACGATCGTGTTCGTCCCGATGGTGATTGCGATGTACTACCATATGTTCCCGGGACGCTCGGAGGGTGCAGCGCCGAAGTGCAGCTGCGCGTGGGATCGCCATCAAGCGACCGTCACTGCGTGAATCGTCCGTCCGTCCGCCCCATCGCGCTGCTGGCCGTCGGGTGCGCGCTCTCCGTGATGTGCCAGCGTCGGGCGTCACCGGCGCGCGATGTCGCCGTCGAGTGGAGCATGACGCCGGCGCGCGCCGTGGTCGGGGCGCCAGCGCGGGGCGAGATCAGGCTGAGCGACGCCAACGGCAAGCCGATTGGCGGGGCAAAGCTGCGGCTCGAAAGCCACATGTCTCATCCGGGGATGCGACCGGTGATTGCCGACATGACCGAACGGCGCGAAGGCGTCTACGAGGCACGGTGGCGGTTCACGATGCGCGGCGACTGGATTCTGCTCGTGATCGGCACGCTCCCCGACGGGCGGAGGATCAATCGAGAAATTGAGGTGCCAAACGTGCAGCCCCCAGGCTGAAGACTCTCCCGTCTCGAGGCGCGGGTCGCAGAGCCCGGACGTGCTGCGCTGGCCCGTGATCGGGCGCCTGTTGCGCTGGCGCCACGCGCGCTCGACGGCACAGCTCGTCCTTCTCGCCGTCGCCGGCCTCGTGCTCCTCCACGGACTCGCCGGGCCGCAGCTCGCTCCCAAGAATCTCGCAACCGTGCTGACGTGGGTCCACTATCGGGGACTGCTCGTCATCGCGCTCCTGGCGGTCGGCAACCTGTTCTGCACCGCCTGCCCATTCGTGCTCGTCCGGAACGCCGGGCGCCGCGCTCACCAGCCGTCGCGCGCCTGGCCGCGATGGCTCCGGACGAAATGGGTGGGCCTGGCGCTCTTCGTCGCCATCCTCTTCGCGTACGAGCTGTTCGATCTCTGGTCGCTGCCACGAGCTACGGCGTAC
>JBOGIN010001311.1:0-5091 GCA_050742275.1 Vicinamibacteraceae bacterium | reverse complement strand
GTGCTGACCACTCTCCTGTTGGTCGATACGTCGACCCTCATTGTCATTGCGATCCTGCTCGTGTACACGCTGCACGAGCAGGTGACGTACTACCTTGATCCGGCTTTGGTCGTTGCGCTGCTGTCCTTCGTAGAGACGCTCGTCGCTGCACGATTCCTCGGCCGAGGAGGACTCTTTCAGTGATGGCGGAGGCGATGCGCGTCGCGGCCGATGTCCTGGTGCTCCTGGCGCTGGGCATGATGACGCTTGCCGTCGTGGGGCTGGTTCGTATGCCGGACATCTACAACCGCGTCCATGCGGCGGGACAGGCATTGTGGCTCAGCGTCGTGCCGTTGCTCGTCGCGCAACTGACGCTCGGCGATGGGGCGATCGCGGCCAAGACGCTGCTGCTCTCGGCCTTCTTTCTCCTCACGACGCCGGTGGCCGCACATGCCATCGCCCGCGCCGCATTTCGACGCGATCGGGAGCCGGAGGAGACGCCTGAAACGCGGCGGTGACCTTCATTTGGATCCTCGTCTTGCGGCGCGCTTCCGGATCAGCTCGCCGAGCGTGCGGAGGTCAGCGGCAAGCTCCGCACGGGCCTGCCGCCGTGCCTCTGAGTCCGGCGCTCGCAAGATCGACGAAGGGTGCGTCGTCACCATGACCAACGGTGCGAGAGTGGACTCCAGCGGCTTGCCGCGTACCTCGCCGATCTTGATGCTCCTCCCGAACACCGACCGCGCCGCCGTGGTCCCGAGGCACACGATCGCGGCCGGTTTCAGGAGCCCGATCTCGAGCACGAGCCACGGCTTGCACGCCTGCGCCTCGCTCATCCTCGGCTTCTTGTGAATGCGCCGCTTGCCCCGCGGCTCCCACTTGAAGTGCTTGACGGCGTTGCAAGGAGCGTGGGGCGTCCCTTCACATTCCAGACTTTGACGTCATCCTCCTCATCCAGACGGTGTCTACCACAGCAGCGCGCGAGCTCGAGCGAACGCGGCCGTATTCCGTGCTCCTCGAGACGATCAGACAGAATGCCCAGACCGTTCACGTCATGCCTGCGTACAACGTCAAGCGAATCGCGGATGTCACGACCGCGCGACCCGGCCTGTTCCTCTTCAATCATTTCGTCGCGGCGAACCGCGAGGTCTTGTTGCGACTGTGGGACTATCTGGCCGAATGGTACGTAGTGGAAACCGGACTGGACAACTCGGTAGCCCTCGCCCCAATGGAGGGCGCACCCTCAGCGTACGCGATCGTCAACTGGGCGCGATGGGATGTCGGTCCGCTGCGCCACTTCTGGCATTCGCTCTCGAAACGGACCTTTTGGCGTTACGTCACGGCTAACCTGGCCAACCGTGCAGCTTCCATCACCATCTACTGTCGGCTCGCCTGAGTGAGCCTGCTTCAGAGATTCAGCGTCGTACGAGTCTGAATGAGCTGTAGGACATGTCCACGTGTGACAATCCCCTTCAGGTGACCATTCAACATGACGGGGAGCTGATGCACGTCTTCCTCGCTCATGATCTTCAGTGCCTCGCCGGCCGGCGTTTCAGGTGAGACCGTGTGCAGTGTCTGGAGCGGTCGAGCGGCCGTGGCGACGGCGGTCGTCCCCCACGTCTCACGATCGACGTTGCGGACTTCGTTCGGTGTGATGAGCCCGATCACGTTCTCACCGCGCTGCACCAAGAAACAGCGCCGCCCGGATCGCAGCAGCAGATCGTCGACGAACTGCTGTAGGCTCCATCGGCCATCGACCGTGGCGCAATCGGACCCCATGACATCCGCGACACGAACGTCTCGCAAGCCTTCCGTGAGACTGACCTGCGCGCAACTCGCCTGTGCCGCTTGGAGCAGGAACCATCCAATGAACGCCAGCCAGAGGCCTCCAAAGCCTGCGCCCCTGAAGAACACCAGCAGGCCGAGGAAGATGAAGAGGAACGCCGCTCCTTGCCCGACTAGCGCCGCCTGGCGCGTAGCGCGCGTCGCGCTGCCAGTCGCATACCAGAGAATCGAACGGAGCACACGGCCGCCGTCCAGTGGGAATGCCGGGATCATGTTGAAGAGCGCGAGCACGACGTTGATGTAGCCGAGCCAGCCGAGGACCGCAGCGCCGACAGTCGAGGCACCAGTCCGAATGTCCATATCCCAACCCAACGCCACGGCGGTGCCGATGCAGGCAATGCCGATGGCCACACTGGTGAGGGGACCGACGACGGCAATCCAGAATTCGTTCTTGGCAGTTGCGGCTTCCTTCTCAATCTGCGCCAGTCCACCAAGGGCGAACAACGTGATGGAGCGCACGGGAAGACCCACGCTCTGCGCGACGATCGCATGCGACAGCTCGTGCACGACCAGGGAGGCAAAGAACAGGATCGCGGTTACGACAGCTGACGTCCAAATGACTAAGGGTGTCCAATCGGGCTGGAGTGCGGTGAAGTGCAGTCCCAGCGATAGCGTGATCAGTGTCGCAATGATGAACCAACTGTAGTGCAGCCCAATTGGAATGCCGAAGATGCGCCCGAGCTTGATGGTCGCGTGCATGCGTCAGCCTAGCTGTAGCTCGTCAGAGCAATAGACGTGCCGAGCGGACAGGCACGACGGTGCGCCAATCCAAGCCGAGACGTCTGCGCTACGACGTGATTTCTCAGGCTCCGAAGTGTCGGCCAACGTGTCACGCGCCAGCGCGAATGTCCGATCAGGGATACAGGGACCTGGAGGGGGCCGACGCAGTCCTGGCTGTGGCGTTGCAGAGAGCGGCGCAGGTTTTGAACATCGCAATGAGAGACTCATCGGGGGTGAAGTGTCATGGCCAGGCAAACATCACAATCGCGTACGCGCGGCGGGGGCTGCGGGGCGACGCGCCGCATCACTGATCAGCTGGCGCGATCCGAAGCGCAGCCCGCAGGTGCTCGACTGGCGTGACCGCGCCCACCAGTTTGGGTTGCTCCCCATCGAAGAGGAGGGCGGGATGGTCAACGAGCTGCCGGCAACGACAACGCCCGAGCGCCTCCTGGACGAGGAAGAACCGGAAGCCGCCACGGGAGAGAGCGTCGACGAGAGCGCCGAGGAAGCCGACGAAGCGGCGCAGGAGGAGCGGAGCGACGAGCTCCTCGATCGACGCCTCGAGACTGGGGTGCCACACGAGGACCTGGACCTCGTGCGCCTCTACTTGAGCCATATCGGCAAACGCCGGCTCTTGAAGGCTGCCGAAGAGCGCGAGGCTGGCCTTCGCATCGAGCAGGCGCGGCGGGACCTGGCCATGGCGCTGGCGGGAATTCCGGCCGCAGTCGACACGTTGACGGCTCTGGCCCACAACATCCGCAACGGGACCGCCCCGGCGGCTGAGCTCATCCTGTTGCCGGAGGGCGGCGAGCTGAAGCCAGCGAACGTGACGCCGGTCCTCAACGTCTTCGGACGCATTCAGCGTCTCGAGCGGTGCGTTCGACGCTGGGCGTCACGATGCGGCACGCGAGGACCTCCCAGCCGCCCGACAGACGGAGCTGGAGGCCGACATCGCACGCGCCGAAACCTCGGTTGCCTCGCTCCTTGGCGAGCAGCCCCTGCGTCCTGCCCTCGCCGGCCAGATCTGGGACGAGCTCCAGCATCTCGAGCGGCAGATGCTCGACATCGAGCAGCGTCTCCCGGCTCCGGAGGCGCACGACGAGCTGGCGGCGCTCAGGGCGCGTGTCGGCCTGTCACCGGCGCTGTTCCGCGAGCGCGTGGCGCGCGTGCGCGAAGCGGACCAAGTGCTGCTGGAGGCGAAGCGCTTTCTGCTAGAGGCCGAACCTGCGCCTCGTGGTTTCAATCGCCAGACGCCATCTCAATCGCGGGCTCTCGCTGTTGGATCTCATTCAGGAAGGCAACATCGGCCTGATGAAGGCGGTTGACCGCTTTCAGGTCCGGCGCGGCTTCAAGTTTTCGACGTACGCCACCTGGTGGATACGCCAGGGCATCACGCGAGCCGTCGCCGAATATGGCCGCACCATTCGCCTGCCGATCCACGTGGTCGAGTCGCTCAACCGATTGAACCGTGAGCGCCGTGCTCTGACGAGCAAGCTCGACCGTGAGCCGACGATCGGTGAGCTGGCGGCGCGCATGCAGATGCCTGCGGAGAAGATCCGGTTTCTGCTCGATGCGAGGCGCACACCTGCCTCACTCGACCAGCCGCTCGACACGGATCACGAGACGGCACTGGGTGAGCTGGTTCGCGACACGACGGCCACGTCGCCGGAAGACCTTACCGTTCGCCGGGGTATGGCCGACGACGTGGAGCACGCCATGGCACCGCTCACCGAGCGTGAAAAAGAGGTGCTGTGCCTCCGGTATGGTCTGGGCAACGGCCGGGAGCACACACTCGACCAGATCGGACGGCGCCTGTCCTTTACACGGGAACGAGCGCGCCAGTTGGAGGCAAAGGCGTTGGAGAAGATCCGCGCGGCGCGCCATCGCGCCGCGTGAATCGCCGTTGCCCATCGGACGATTCGCAGACCTCTACCCGGCGTGCGAGGCCGGCGCGGTCGTGGCTTCTCGCGAGTCGGGCAGCATCGAGGCCATCGGCAACAATCGACGCCCTGCCGCGGGCGACTCCGTGGGCTGCCGCGCAGCGAGGTCGGCGCAGGCTTGCTCCCACAGGAACTGCTGGCGAAGCTGTCGTTCGTAGGACGCGATCTGCTCCTCGAGACCTTCCTGAGCGCGCTTCTTCCGCTGCAGGTCCTCCGTGTAGCGCTTCAGGAAGTAGTGAATTGTTTCGAGCCGGATCTTGATCGAGCCGGTGGGCTTGTTCTCGTCGACATCCTTGAACGAGAAGTACGGCGTGCCGGACTTCTCGATGATCGACTCGATGACCGTGTAGATTGGCGCGTCGTGCCCGCACCTTGAAGCTCGACAGCTCGAGCGCGACGAGGTTTGGATGCCGCGCCGTGAACTTGGCGGCCCAGACCTTGTGGTTCGTGCTCGCGGAGTAGCTGTTCTTCCAGACGTCCTGAATCTCGAGCGGATCGCGAATCTCACCAGCCCGCACCTCATCGCCAAACAGCCGCTCGAGAACGTCGTCGTCCGTCGGCAGCGTGCTCTGCGAGAAGACCGGATAGCCAAGTTTCTGGAACTCGTCCA
>JBOGIN010001310.1:0-2879 GCA_050742275.1 Vicinamibacteraceae bacterium | reverse complement strand
GCGCCGGTAACAGCCGAAGCACCGCGTCCAACCGGCTCGCCGCGGCATCCATCTGCGGGAAGGCGGGTGTCGCGACCACGGCGGCCACGATCGACAGCACTGCACCCGCGAGCATCACCAACACGGCGATGGCGAGAAGGACGCCGCTGAACCGCCCCAGAAGCCATGCCGAGCGCCCGATAGGCGCCGTGAGGGTCGCTGCCGCGGTTCGCTGCTCGACGTCACGCGCTACCACGCCGGCGCCAAAGAACAGCGCGGCACAGAGACCCCCGAGCCGCGTGACAGCAAGGCCGATATCCGTCACGACTCGCGCTCGTTGTCCCGCGCTGAGCTCTCCCAACGCGGCCGCGGCGAATATCACCAACCAGATGAGGACGACAAGGGCCTGCACGCCGCGCTCACGCAGGTACTCCCGAAGCGTCGCGATACCCAGCGCGCAGATGCCGCTCATCGTCCCGATCAAGACTCGTGCTCTCCTGCGTCACGTTGGGTCACACCCGTGCGGCGGAGAAACAGCGCTTCGAGCGTCTCGACGCGGGGCTCGAGCGACACCAGAGCAGCGCCTCCTCGCCTCAATGCGTCGACCAGCGGCTCCGGTCGGTCCGCCTCGCCGATGCGAAATCGCCATCGATTGGTGTCGATACGGGTCGCGCGGCCTGCGAGCCCGAGACCGCCCAGGACGGCCTCCGTGACACCTTCCACGATGAGGTCCCAGCCACGCGGTGCAAGCGCGCCGAGCTCGCCGAGCGCCCCAATCGCATTCAGTCGACCTGCGGTGAGAATCGCCACTCGACCGCAGAGGGCCTCCGCATCCGGCAGGATGTGTGAGCTGAAGAAGATGGTCCGTCCCGCATCGCGCGCCTGCAGAAGAATATCGCGCACGAGCAGGCGGCCGTTGGGATCCAGCCCGGACATCGGCTCATCCAACAGCAGCACGTCCGGCTCGTGCACCAGCGCACGCGCCAGCCCCACGCGCTGCAGCTCACCCTTGGACAGCCGACCGGAGGGCGTCCGACGCTCGGGGCCAATCCCCACACGATCGAGCACGGCGGCCACTCGTTGTCGTCGCGTCGCCGCGCTGCGCTCGCCATGCAGACGGAGCGCGACATCGAGCAGCTCTTCCGCCGTGAGTCTGCTTGGGAATGCGGGCTGCTCCGGCAGATAGCCGACCGCGGCGAGGGTGCCTTTGGAGCCGGGGGGGCGGTCCAGGACACGGGCCTCGCCGCTGGTCGGAAAGACGAGCCCCGCTAGAATCTTGAGGGTGGTGCTCTTACCGGCGCCGTTCGGCCCCAGCAGGCCTAGAATCTCGCCGCGCGCAGACGTGAGCGTCAAGCCGTCGACGACGCGCCGTGGGCGCGACCGCCAGAAGCCAACCGAGTAGTCTTTGGTCAGCGCGCGCGTCTCGATGGCAACATCGGACATGGGCGCGTCAAAATCGTGACGCGTGTCAGCCAAGGGGCAGGCCCGAAGGCCTCGCTCTCGGCAGGCCTCAAGCCTGCGCTACTGTGAGCTCGCTTTCTTGCGGAGCTCGTGAGCAATAACCGCGTCGAGGACGTTTGGTGGCGGAGGGCGCTCGAGCTTCACGCCGTTGACGAAGATCGTCGGCGTGGACCCCACGCCGAGCGTGCCCGCCAGCGCGACGTCAGACTTTATGCCCTGCAGGGCGTCTTGATAGCGTGTGTCGAAGTCCTGCACGCCGCCCACGTCGTGAGCGGCCGTCCGAACGCTCTCCGGCGTCATCGCCGGTTGATTGCCGTAAAACCATTCCTCCAGTGCGACGTCCTTCTGCTGCTGGCGGGCGAGCCGAATCGCGGCTGCCGCTTCGCATGCGGCGGGATGCACGTTGCGGCTCACGTTCGTGTTGCACTCGGGCTCGAGCGGGAAATCCTTGACGAACAGCTTCACCTGGCCGGGCGCCTCCCGCGCCCAGCGCTCGAAGACCGGCTTGTAGAGATTGTGAACGTTAGCGCAGGCGGGACACTGGAAGTCGTTGAACTTGACGACCACGACCTTGGCGCCTCCGGCATCGACAGGCACGACATTGCGCGGCATCGCATCGAACGCCCGCTCGACCTGCGCGCGCTCCTCGGGCGCGAGCTCACGCTGGGCGGGCTGTCCTTGGGCTGCGCCGGCTTCCTGTGCCGAGACGGTGGCGGGCTCGCGCGGGAAGTACGCGATCGCCGTGGTGGCGCCGGCGAGAAAGAGCAGGCTGAGCACCAACGCGATCGGACTACGTGCGAGGCCCCGAAGGTCGTGGCGAAGAAACTGAGGGAGCGTGCGCATGGGAAGTCTCATGATCACGTTGGCGCCCACGAAGAGCCCGATGGCGGCAACATACGTGATCAGACAAATGATGCAGATGGTCTTCAGCAGGAAGAACGTTGCATAACCGAGATACAGGATGAACGCCAAGCCGACCGACGACAACACGACCACGACGCTCATCGCGGATTGGCTGCCACGGTGATCGGCCACCAACAACAGAGAGACGGCCGTGAAGAACAGCACGCCGAGCACGGCCACCGGGATGCCCAGATAGCTGCCGTACTGGCTCAGATAAGCGTTTGCACAACTCCACGTGGCGTTGATGTCACAGATGCTCTGATAATTCGGAATGGTCAAGAGCCGATAATGCACGACCGCAGCGGTCACCGAGGCGGCGAGCCCCAACAGAGCACAGGCCGCGAGAAACCACGTCGCCCTGGTCATGTGGTGCCGTGAGATTCCCGTTTCAGAGACCGTGGCCGGCGCCTTCCGTGGCTTCTTCCCGCGTCCGCCGTCCGATCCCACATCCGGCTTCGTCATGCGCGCTCCCCAGCGTGACTGTTCGCTGGATCGTAGCACGAGCGCCGCGGGCACGCCCGGCTTGCCCGCGGACT
>JBOGIN010001309.1:0-3519 GCA_050742275.1 Vicinamibacteraceae bacterium | reverse complement strand
GCTGGATCCTGCGCACGTGGGACAGGTCGAGATGACGTCGGAGGAGCCAGGAAGTCCTATCGAATCTGCCCTGACGGGTGTTGGTTCGGGCTGGCACGCGTCGTCTCCAGGTGGACAGATCATTCGTCTGCGCTTTGATGAGCCACTGAGGCTCAGGCGCATCAGAGTCCGTTTCGACGAGGAAGACCAATCGCGCACGCAGGAATTCGTGCTGCGCTGGTCGACAGATCAGGGACGCTCTTACCGCGATGTCGTCCGCCAGCAATTTACGTTCAGCCCACCCGGGACGAGTTGGGAGACGGAGGACTATACCGTCAACGTGAGCGATGTCACGACGCTCGAGCTGCGGATCGTCCCCGACATCGCTGGCGGAACGGCGCATGCCTCCCTGAAGGAGCTGCGCCTGGCATGAGTCGACGGCCGGTGTCATCGTCCGGTCCAAGTCGTTCTCAACTCTGATCCGCGAGCCGGCGCTCATCGAGCTTGCCGCCCAGTCCAGCGGTTCCCATCGACGCT
This sequence comes from Vicinamibacteraceae bacterium, assembly GCA_050742275.1. GTDB lineage: Bacteria > Acidobacteriota > Vicinamibacteria > Vicinamibacterales > Vicinamibacteraceae > WHTT01. The sequence goes on along the minus strand of JBOGIN010001309.1, from coordinate 3,003 downwards.
CGTGAAGGGAGGATAGCTGCGACACGCAAGCACGAAGCAAGTGATTGGCGGGAGATCATCCGCGCGGAGTACCGTGAAATGCCCAGCCTTGCTTTGACACTCGCCCAAGCGCAGCGGCTTTGGAATCTCGATACAGCCGCAACCAAATGTCGATCTAACCGCAAGGGGCGGCAGAGATGTCCACATGTCAGGAGAGCGGCAGGGTGGGGATCCAGAAAGGTCAAGGACATTCAACGGCGAGACGTGCGCGAGCTCCTCGACGAGATCGCCGAGCGCGCGCCGATTATGGCGAATCGAACCCTCGCCCTTGTCCGAAAGGTGTTCAACTTCGCGATCGAGCATGATTGGGTCGAAACTAACCCATGCCACATGATCAAGCGGCCTGCTCCAGAGAGGCAGCGCGAGCGCGTGCTAAGCGACGACAAAATTCGACGCGTGTGGAAGACGCTCGACGCTGAGCATCCGATCATCGCCGCGCTGTTTCGTCTGCGATTGTTGACTGCGCAGCGCGGTGGCGAGCTGCTCGGCGCCACCTGGAGCGAAATGGATCTTGCGAGTGCTTGGTGGACGATTCCCGCGGAGCGAAGTAAGAATGGCCTGGCGCATCGGGTTCCGCTCTCGCCGCAGGCGCTTCGGATCTTGAAGGCGTTGCGGAAGACGACAGGCGATTCACCCTGGGTGTTCCCCAGCACGCGCAAGAACGGCCCGCACATCAGCCACGCGCAAAAGGCGATCGAACGGATTGTCGAACGCTCTGGCGTGGAATTCCGCGGGCACGACTTACGTCGCACGGCGGCCAGCCTCATGGTCGGCGCCGGAGTGCCGCGGTTGGTGGTCTCGAAGATACTGAATCACGTCGAGACCGGTGTGACCGCAGTGTACGACCGTCACAGCTGCGACCAGGAGAAGCGGCAGGCGCTGGACTTCTGGGGGCGCCGGTTAGAGGCCATCATTGGCAAAAAGAGGGACGCGAAGGTTCTGAAGTTCCTGGCGCGAGCGTAAACGGACCGAGTCGTCTTTTGTGCGCCAAGAAGTGGCCGAGAGCACCCCACCAACGTGCTGATGCGGATTGAGGAGTAGATCAATGGCTGAGGCCAGACGCAACATGGGGCTCGAGATTCTCGAAGGCATTAGGCAGCTCAAGCGAGGTGAGCATGGCCGTATCATCAGGCGGATGACGACACGGCGACGTAGGTTCGCGAGGAGTCGCCAGAAACCGAAGGGGACTCGTGACTCCTGAAGACGTTCGCGCGCTCATTGCTGGTGGTGAACGCCTCGACGTCGAGTTCAAGGGCGAGGAGAGCCGCGCACTTTCGGATGCCGATGTCGTCGACGCTGTCATGTGTCTTGCCAATCGGTCGAGCAATGGTGTGGGGCACTTGCTTGTTGGCGTCGAGGACGACGGGCGCATAACGGGATCGCGGCCGCGTCACGGCGATCGCACGGACCCATTGCGGCTCCAGGCGCTGATCGCCCATCGCACGCGACCCTCACTCACGACGCGTGTTGAGGTGGTGTTGCTCGACAGCAGGGAGCTTACCGTCGTGGAGGTGCCGTCCGCGCGTCTCCCCGTAGGGACATCGGACGGCAAGTATCTGCGGCGAGCCATTGGCGGAGACGGCAAGCCGGCCTGTCTGCCGCTGCACTTCCACGAGATGCAAGCCCAGCAGGCAGACCGCGGCTTGCTTGATCACTCGACCCTCGAGGTCCAAGATGCGCGTTGGGAGGACCTCGATCCTCTCGAATTCGAACGTTTCCGCCGTTTCATCCGCGAGAGCCGTGGTCAGGGCGATGAGTCCCTTGTCAGCCTGCCCGACGTAGAGATTGCCAAGGCACTTGGTGCGGTGCAGGCGAACCACGCTGTCTCCGCGGTGCGCGTTCTCGGGTTGCTTCTGTTCGGTCGCGAAGAGGCGCTTCGGCGCCTGTTGCCGACGCACGAAGTGGCGTTCCAGGTCCTGTCGGGGCAGCGGGTCGAGGTGAACGATTTCTTCCGTTGGCCTCTGCTGCGGGTCATGGACGAGCTCCTCGCTCGCTTCCGCGTTCGCAACCGCGAAGAGGAACTGATGGTCGGGTTCCTGCGCGTGGGCGTCCAAGACTACCCGGAGCGCGCCTTCCGCGAAGGCATCGCGAACGCGCTTGTTCACCGTGACTACACTCGTCTTGGGACGGTGCACGTGCAGTGGCACCACGAGCGGATCGAGATCTCGAACCCTGGCGGCTTCCCGGAGGGGGTTCGGCTCGACAACTTGCTCGTGACACCTCCGCGACCGCGGAATCCGCTGCTGGCGGACGCCTTCAAGCGTGCGGGCATCGTCGAGCGCACGGCGCGCGGAATCGACACGATCTTCTTCGAGCAGCTCAGAAATGGTCGACCAGCCCCGTCCTACGAGCGGAGCAACGAGAGCGGCGTGGTTCTCGTGCTTCCAGGCGGCGAGGCGAACCTTGCGTTCGCCCGCCTCGTTGTCGAGGAGGGCCAGGCTGACCGCCCGCTTTCTCTAGAGGATCTCCTTCTCCTACATCACCTCTGGCTTGATCGTCGTCTGACCACAGTCGACGCATCGCGCCTCACACAAAGGCCTGAGGCTGAAGCACGTGGGCGTCTGCAGCGGCTTGTTGAGATGGGCCTCGTCGAGGCGCGCGGCGAGCGAAAGGGGCGCGTGTGGCACCTGTCGGCGGCCACGTACCGCCGACTCGGCGAGAAGGCGGCTTATGTCCGGCAGCGTGGTTTTGAGCCTCTCCAGCAGGAGCAGATGGTGCTTCAGTATGTAGCGAAGCACGGGCGGATCACACGGGGAGAGGTCGCGGAACTCTGCCAGCTGGGCCCAGACCAGGCGTTTAGGCTGCTCAAACGTCTGTCAGACAAGGGGTTACTGGTAAGGGGTGGTGAAAAGCGGGGTACCTATTATGAGCGCCGCAGTTAAATAACCGCGCGCGTGAATTAATTACGCGCGCGCGGTTATTTTTCGCGCGCCTTCTCATGGAAAGAAACAACTCGGCGGCGGT
>JBOGIN010001308.1:0-4066 GCA_050742275.1 Vicinamibacteraceae bacterium | reverse complement strand
GGGGTCCGCCTTTAGGCGGACCTCCACCGGGCCCTACGAAGAAGGTGACCAGGTCTAGAACCTCACGCTGTAAACGACCTTCACGTTGCGGCCACGCTCTGCCACGAGATCCTTGATATAGGACAGGTGGTTCCGATAGAGTTCGTCCGTCACGTTGTCGAAGCTGACAGTGATCGTGTTGAGGGCGCCGCGCGTCACGAACGAGTAAGCGCCGAACAGGTCGAGCAGCGTTGCGCCGTCGGTTGGAGTCTCCTCACCGAACACGCGATCCTGTTCGGCACGGCCCGTCAGGCGCCCACCCACCTGAAAGGCGTTCCACTGATACCGCGCGCTGCCGGACACACGTAGCGGCGGCATCCGTGGCAAGGGGTCGTCTGTCGTCTGGAGCTCGCCGCGAACGTAGTCGAGCATGCCCTCGACCACGAGCGCGTCGGTGACGTGGAGGTCCACGTGCGCTTCCACGCCCTGCAGGAGCGCGTCGCGCCCCACCCACTCGATGAACTGCAGGCCTTCGTGACCGTGACCGTGCTCCCCCTCTTCCTCCTCGTGCTCTCCCTCTTCGTGCTCCTCTTCGAGCGCGCCAAAACGGTCTTCGAACTCTTCCTCGCTGATCGGGTTCCGGAAGATGTAGTTGTCGACGTCGTTCCGAAAGTAGCTCACCTCTCCGGAGAAGCGCGGCAAGCGCCAGCGGAATGCCACATCGAGACCATAGGCGACCTCCGACTCGAGGTCGGTGTTGCCGATCTCAAAGGAGAAGTTCCCGGGGTGAGCGCCGAAGAAGTAGAGCTCTTCGAGGGCCGGGTTCCGGGCCGCGCGCGCGAAGCTCACCGCGATGGTGGTCGTGTCGCTGGGCCGAAGCAGCACGCCGCCCGACGCGGAGACGTTGTCGAAGTCGCGGGCACGGAGCTCGACCGGGGAGAACGACGCGCGGTCGTAGCGCGCGCCGAACTGGAAGGTGATGTGTGGCCAGGTGACCTCTTGATACGTGAACAGCCCAAAGCCGTCCTGGTCGACCGGCGGCGCGAGCGCTTCGGCGCCGACCACCGAGAACGAGCGCACGAGGCCAGAGGCGCCGAAGCTTCCCGAGAGCCGCCCGACAGGCCGGTAGCTCGCAAAGAACCGCATGTCGGTCGTATCGTTGTCGAACGTCGTGGCAACCTCTCCAGCATCCAGCTCGTCATGTCTGTAACGGGCCACGCCCAACGAGCCGCGCACCGACTGAATGACCCCCGGCAGTCCGCGGCGCTCCCCCCGCACTGTGAACGCGTGCTGGCGCGGTGTGAGCTCGGTTTCTCCCTCCTCCACCATTGGCACGCCGTATCGCCGGTCGTCGTACGCGTAGCTGCCACCGAAATATCCATCGCCGGAGGTGTAGGCAAGACCGACATGCCCCATGCCGCCGCGCGACTGCGAGTTGTCCACGTCCCCGAGCGGTGTGCTGATGTCGCCGCTGCGCTGGCCGCTGCCGCCGGCATTCATCGCCCACCGGCCGCCGCCCACGCTGATATCGGCCGCGCCGCCGGCTTCACCCGCCGCCGACGCGACATCGAGCTGCGCGGCGCCGCTGACACCAGTCACCGGCTCCATCGGGATCTCGCTCGTGACGACGTTGACCAGGCCGCCGATGGCGTTGGCGCCGTAGAGCAGCGTCGCGGGTCCGCGCACGACCTCCACACGCTCGGAGGCAAGCGGGTTGACCATGACGCCGTGGTCGGCCGACTGACTCGACAGATCTCCACTTCGCACGCCGTCCTGCAAGACCAGCACACGGTCGCCGTCCATGCCGCGAATGACCGGCCGCGCCGGCGCCGAGCCGAGCGACCGCTCCGCGACGCCAGGCTCGTTCTTCAGCAGCGCGCCCAACGACCCTTCCATCTTCAGCGCGAGATCCTGACCGGCCAGCACGGAGGTTGGCTGGTACGACTCGAACGGATCTCGAGGCCGCGGACCCACGGATATGACCTCGGAGTAGTGCAGGTCGGCGTGTAACCTGAAGTCCAGCGACATGCCTTCGCCTCCGACCGTGATCTCCTGGCGCTCCGGCCGATACCCCTCCAACGCGACACGCAGGTGGTACGTCCCAGGGAGGACGCCTTCAAGGACGTAGGTCCCATCGGCGCCAGTCGCCACAACCGTCCCGATCTCCTCTATCACCACCGTGACTCCGGGCAGCACGGCTTGTCCCTCGTCGGTCACTACGCCGCGCACCTCTACGCCCGCGGCCTGGGCCGCCGCGACGGCAGGAATCACGCCGGAGACGAGCGTGACCACACTCGCCGTCCATAATCCGCGCGCCATGTAAGAAACCAATCGCATCACACACCTCGAAACCAGAAAAGAACGCCTCGCTGCCACGGTGTCAGACCACCAACGTGGTCAGCATGCGCTGAGTTGGTCGGTGGGACACCCTCCGCAACGTCACGGCCTGTGGTCTAGAAGGAATCGACGGCCGCGCAAGACCCGCGTTGTCGCGGGCTCTAGGCTCGAGCAGGGGGGGCGCGTGACGGTCCTGGTGCGTCCGGCCGGTGATACTCGGGTCGTACGTCACCAGGCCAGAACAACAGCTTCGGTGTGAAATTTGGTGCGAGGTTGAACGATCGTGCTGTGGGCTGCCAGCGCAGCACGGAGAGCGCATGGCAGATGGCGCAACCGGTCGACGGGTGTCCGGTTGGAAAGGGGTGGTGCGACGTGTCGCACACCACCGGGCCGCTGCGGCTCGATGGTGCAGCACCGATGGGATGAACCAGCGCGAGCGGTCCTCCCGGCCCGACCAGGAACAGCGCCAGGATCAACGCGATCTGGCCGCTACGACCCAGTAGGGCCGGGTTCCACGTCCTCATCGGTCGAAGCGTAACAGGTTTGCCGACGGGACCGCAACTGACGGGCCGGCGGCCCGCGGCGCTCTGTTAGACTGAGCGTCTGCGCGTCGACGCCAACCCGCTCGGCGACATCGGCAACACGACAAAGCGATTCGGCGTCATGGTCAACGGAATGTGGCTTTCGCGGGCGGAGATCGACGAGAAGCTGGCGGCGCTCACCGGTGTGAGACCGTGACGGGATCACGTCGCGCTTCGTGGATCCGCTTCCTCCTCGTCTCGCTCTTCCTCGTCCACGCGGGCTGTGACGATGACGGCGGACCGGAGGCGCCGGATCCGCCGGCCCCCAACACCACCGTCTACTCCGCGCTCGGCGCGAGCGACGCCGTTGGCGCCGGCAGCAGTCGCGTGTGCGTGCCTTTCGCTGACTGTCCGGACGGGATGGGCTACGTCCAGCTCATTGAGCGGCAGCTGCGCTCCAGGCAAGACGAGGTGACGCTGGTCAACCTCGGGCTTCCTGGTGCGGTGCTCAGCCCGGAGATCGAGCGGCTGGGCGACGACCTCGGTCGCGAGATCTTCGCCAACTTCCTCGAGCGGGAGGCGCCGTTCGTGCTTCCGGAGAGCACGCTGGTCACGATCTTCGCCGGCGCCAACGATACGAACACGATTGCGGCAGCCATCGAAGCGGGCCGATCCAACGACGCGGTTCAACCCTACATCGATCGCTGGGTGGATGTCTTTGCACGCGACGCTGTTGCCGTGTTGGACCGCATTCGCAGCCGCGCTCCGAACGCGCGCATCGTTGCCGCCAATCTGCCGAACCTCGCAGCGCTTCCCTACGTCGCCAGCCGGCCAACCGAGGACCGTCGGATCATCCAGGAGATCGCCGTCAAGCTGACGACACGCGCCATCAACCCGTTGTCCGGCCGGGGCGTGCTGATCGTCGACACGATGTGCGACGCGCGGTCCTACAATCCAGCGCTGTACTCGTCCGACGGCTTCCACCCGAATGACGCCGGCTACGCGTACTTCGCCGAGGTCTACCTCGCCGCCATCACGAGCGGCACCGCTTCAACACCTCCGGCCAGCTGCAGCTACATGCAGGTCGTCCCGCGCTTGTGATCGCTCCCGAACGCCGGCTGAACCACCGAGGACGCGTAGGATCAATCACGGAGACAGGAAGGACACGAAGAATTTTCACCACGAAGAGCACGAAGAGCGCGAAGTTTTGAAGAACACGAAGGAGAACA
>JBOGIN010001307.1:0-4451 GCA_050742275.1 Vicinamibacteraceae bacterium | reverse complement strand
CCACCGAATAGAGAGCTGGAGATCAGACGCGACACCATGACCCACACCGCGAGTGCTGCCAGGAGAGCGACATAGCGCAAGCACGTCGCTCTCCTGAGGCGGCCCGAGAAAGCCACCACGAGCAGGGCCAGCAGAGCGCTTGCCAGAGTGGCGTGGTGGCCGATGCCGAATTGATCGGGGAACCGCGCCTGCAACAGGAACCATACTGCACCGAGCGAGAGGGCCAGCGCCAATAGCCTGACAATGTTTCGACCGTCCCGCAGAGCGGGGGCGGCCCTGCACAGCCCGATGGCGAACGAAAGCACGAGGGGAGGGAGGAACTCGCGGAAATAGTCGATGAAGAAGCCTCGGGCGAGGTAACGATAGAGGTACATCGCGCCGAGGATAGTCAACCACGCCGACAACGTGACAATGGTAGTCCGGTCCTGACGCAGCGAGTCTCGATCCTTCCCCTGCTGCCGCTGCCAGACGTACCAGACGGCCAGAGCGAGGCCTACGAAGAGGAATCCGTGCAGCATCACCGCATCGCGCAGATACGCCAAATAGAGCGCGGTTGGCTCACCGTAGCCCTGCCACGATTGCTCCGCCGATACACCAGGATTGCCCGGCAGCGGCTCCGTCGGAACCAGGGTGCCCGCGCGTAGCGCCAGAAGGTGCGAACCGAGCCTGGCGAGGATGTCCGCGACGAAAGATATCGGCGAGAATTGCCAGAAATCCTCCGGCGAGAGGAACGGCGCGAAGAGGGCCAACACCACCAGGACCATGGCGGCGTAGCCTGACGCAAAGAGAGCAAGGGGCCTCAGCACCGCTCGCCACCCTCTGGCCGCGACGAGGAAGATGGTCACGACGACCGGCACGAGCAGCGCCGTTTCCCGGACGTAGTAGCCCGCGGCGGCGACAATGCCGGAAACAACGAGCAGCGACCCCCGCTGATGGCGTTCTCCGGCGACAGCCGCATAGAGGCTGGAAACGACCAGCAGCGTAACCGGCGCTTCCGTCTTGACCGCCGTCGACTGCAGTATTTCAAGGGGGAGCAGCAGGTAGAGACAGGAAGCGAGGAGCCCGATGCGCCGGTCGGCCAGTGCGCTGCCGAGCAGGTAGATCATGACGCCCGTCAGGACGGAACAGGCGACCGGAAGAAGGCGACCCGCGTAAAGCGTCGCGCCGAAGATATCGAGTGTCGCCGCAAGGCCGTAGACGTAAAGAGGCTGGCGGGTGGCGATGTCGACCCCCGGCACGTATCCGTTGAGAACGAGCCAGGCGTCCATGAGATGCGCCCCCTCGTCCGGATTGACCCACCGCTCGCCCAGGAGTGCCCACCTGATGGTCAGGCTTGCGACGAGGACGGCCGCCAGCAGGATCCACGCAGCCCTCGCCGGTACGTCCTCTGAGGGTGCAGCGGGCGTGAATTCCGGTCGGCCCGGCCGTTCCCCTGGCTGGGGAGACGGTGAGGGCCGCTCAGCGTGCAGCGAGGTCGTACGAACCAGCCGGGACATCACTGCTCTTGTCCGGGTCCACACCTACGTTCCTCCAAGTGCAGTCGAACAGCACACGCCCACTGGACTCGGGCACTCCGAGCACCTGTAGCCTTATGTGCCGTTTCCAGTCGAACTGCTCGTAGTGGTTCGAGTCCCAGAGCGTCAGGTAGAATGACAGCACCTGGTTGTTGGCCGGTAGACTTGGGAAGCCTATGTCAATGTGTCCGGCCAGGGGAATCTGGCCGAGCTCGTACCCCAGATCCCTGTTGGTCGCCTGGAACCAGTTGCCCGGGCTGGAGTCACGGATCACCAGATCGAGCAACGGATTGTTGACCGTTCCATCGCTGGTGTAGTGGACGCGCACCGTTATGGGCTCGTCGCGCTGGATGGTCTCCACCGGTCGGTCCTCACCATCCAGGAAATCGACGCCGGTGATAACCATCCGTCCCGTACCGTTCACCATGTCCATGTCCGTCCCGATCTCGGCCGCCTCTTTCGGCCGGGACCTCATCATGTCGCTCGTATACGCGGCCAGGGCTTCCTCTGGCTCTGCCAGGACCCTAGGACGACCTTCACTCAGGTACAGCACGCGGTCGCAGAAACTCGCGATGTGATGCATGTTGTGGGACACGAAAATCATGGCAGTGCCCGCTCGCCGCATCTCGCCGATCCGGTTGAAGCATCGCGCCTGAAATCTCACATCGCCCACGCTCAGGATCTCATCGATCAACAGCAGGTCGGGCCGGACGTGGACAGCCACGCTGAATCCGAGCCGTACGTACATCCCGGAGCTGTAGAACTTGACTGGCGAGTCGAGATACTTCCCGATATCGGCGAATGCGACGATCTCGTCGAAAACGGCGTCCGTCTCCGCCTTCGAAAGGCCGAGTATCGCGGCGTTGACGTAGACATTCTCCCGTCCCGTGAGCTGGGGATGGAATCCTGCGCCGACGCCAATGAGAGGTGCCGTGCGCCCCCGGATCCGGATCATGCCGCGATCGGGTCGAACGATCCCATTGAGCATGGTGAGAAGTGTGCTTTTCCCAGCGCCGTTTGGTCCCACCAGACCCAGACACTCGCCGCGCCGGACATCGAACGATACTTCGTCGACCGCCCAAAATTCCTGGCTGCGCAGTCGCGCTGAAGGCGGTCGGATGCCGCCCACGTCCCGCAGCCCATCGACCAGCCCGTACCACATGGAGCGACGGAGACTCCGACAATACTTCTTGGCGACACTGTCGACCTCGACCACGATATCTCGCGCCACGATCAGACTCTCTCCACGATGCGGGGCATGGCTAGGTGGAACGCCAGCCAACCACCGAAGAAGACGACGAGAGCCACTACAGTGCTGACGAGTAGCGCCACGGGTTGCGTGAGATACCCTCGCGTCGTCAGGTCCTGGACGGCGGTCAGGAACGGGCTCACTGGATTCAGATAGTTGACGAGCGAGTTCGGCCAACTGGTGGGCGGAGGATAGACAACCGGCGTCAGGAACATCGCAAAGGTGGTCAGCACACCGAGAGCGTTGCCGATGTCCCGGAATACCGCATTCGCAAGAGCGAGCACGTAGCCGAATCCCACCGTCAACATGCCCAGCCCGAGGAGCAGCAGGGGGGTCGCCACGACGGTGGCGGCCAGCTCCACGCGGAACCCGATGAAGACTGCCACCAGAAGCACGAGGCGGATCATGAAATCGAGCACAGACTGACCGAATGCTGCCAGCACCAGCGCCTCGTGTGGGAAACGGACTTTCTTGATCATGTCGCCGGATTCCGACACGCTCTTTGCCATCGCGGTCAGTCCATTGGCGAAGAGCTGCCACACGGTCATGCCGAGCAGGACGTACGCCGGGTACGGGATGTGGGTTTCCCGAATCGACAGCACATTGGATCGATTCAGAAAGCTGAACGTCAACACCGTAACGATCGCCGGCACCACGGCCCAGAAATAGCCGAGCACCGACTGGCGATAGCGCGCCGAGATCTGTCGCAGGAAAAGGCGCCACGTGAGACCCCTGCTGTTCACCAGGTCGCTGGCCATTCCTTTCCACGTCTCCCAGCGAAACCCGAGTTGGGCGTCGGGCGCAAAAACGGTCTCCCTCAAGCAGTGTCCCCTTCTCGAGTTGGTCGAGCTCTCGGATTCATTGACCTTTTCGGGCGGTGCTGCCCTGGGACCCCAAGCAACGGACGTGCCCACTCCTGGGCTACAGAACGTCGGGAGTGAATCGCGGGGGGGCGCCCGCCGCGAAGTCAGCGAGCGAGAAACTTGCTGCGCACGCGCAACGCACTGCGGCACACGGTCCACACATCTCGTTCATGCGTCGAGGAGCGCGCGCATCCGGTCAGCGAACGCGTCGAGGTCCGTGAAGACGCGCGCCCGCTCGCGAGCGGCGGCGGCCATCGTTTCGCGGAGGCGCGGCGAGGCGGCGAGCTCGTGGCTGCGCGACACCAGTTCGTCGAGCGTGTCGGCGAGGAACCCGCTCTTCGCGTGCTCGACGATCTCCCGCTGGCCGCCCTTTCGGATGACGACCGGAACGCAGCCGGCGGCCATCGCCTCGACCGTGCTCATCCCGAAGTGCTCGGCTTGTTCAGGGTGCAGGTGTTCGTCGACGCCATAGCCTGCGCCATGCCAGAACACGGCGGCGCGCTCGTAGGCGTCCTTCACGACCTGGCCGGGCGCGTTCGGGATCAGACGCACCGGATGGCCTTTCGCCGCGTGCGCGACCTCGCTGAAATACATTTTGTCAACCGGGCTTTCGGAAACGCCGCCCACGCACCAGTACTCCCAGCCGTGCAAATAGGTATCACGCGCGCGAGCGAAGGCCTGCACCATCTCGAGCTGCCGCTTCTGGGTGCCGTTGCGTGAGAAGCGGCCCACGCTCAGGATCAGCTTCTCCTTCGGCCGGGCCGAGAACCGAGCTTGCACCGGCGGGAGCACGACCGTGGCATCACGCCCCCAGCGGGTACGGAC
>JBOGIN010001306.1:0-10800 GCA_050742275.1 Vicinamibacteraceae bacterium | reverse complement strand
CCTGCCCCCGCGCCGGTGCGATCAGCACGCCTTGCGTGAGCGGGCGAAGCGCCTCAATGAGCTCTCGCGCGATGTCGAGTCCGGTCTCGACCTCCGACCCAGCCGCTCTCGCAGCCGCCATGCGCTCGAGGAGACGCGACGGTAGACGCACTCCGGGAACCTCGTGTGCAAGCTCCTCGGCGTCGCGCAGGCTGGCGAGCACCTGGACCGTTGCCATGGCCGGCAGGAAGGGACGGCCGAGCTGTTCCATGAATGCCGTGAGATCCGTGATATCGAAGATTGGCTGCAGCACGAGGAACTCAGCGCCCGCCTCGACCTTGTATCCGTAACGGCGCACCTCTTGCTCCGGGACGACGGCCGTGGGATTGGCGGTCACGCCAATGTGGAAGCCGGTGGGTCGCCCGATGGGCTGGCCGCCAACGTCTTCGCCGCGGTTGAGCCGCGCGACGGCATTGGTCAGCCCGATTGAATCGACGTCGAAGACGAGCGTGGCATCCGCGTAATCATGATGTCTGATGGGCTCGCCGGTCACGAGGAGGACGTTGCGGAGTCCCATCGCGTGCGCACCGAGGAGGTCTGCCTGGATGGCCGGGAGGCTGTGGTCCCGGCACGCGTACTGCAACAGTGTCTCGATGCCTGCTTGTTGCTCCACCAGCAACGCCGCGGCAATCGCGCTCATGCGCGCGACGCCGTTGCCATGCTCCGGGACGTAGACGAAGTCTGCGCCGCGGGCCTTCGCGGTGCGCGCGGCGTCCAGGAGGGCGGCACATTCGTGGCCGCGCGGCGGCGCGAGCTGCACGCCGACGACGAAGTCGCCTCGCGCAAACAGGGAGGCGATGCGCGACTTCTCGACGCGCGGAACCGGCGTCACGGCCGGTCGAGCGGTTCTGGCCTGGGACACGCCCTCGCCTTTCGCCGCGCGCACGTCCGCCTTCGCGCTTCGCGCTTCGACGGACAAGTCGGCGGAGCCGGCCAGCCGACCGGCCGAAGCCTGGTGGACAGCCGCCCGAATCTGGCGGATGTGCTCTGGCGTCGTGCCGCAGCAGCCGCCGACGAGGCGCACGCCGCTCCGGACGAACCGGCTCGCGTAGGAGGCCATGTACTCCGGCGAGCACAGGTAGATGTTGCGGCCCTCGATGTCGCGCGGCCTGCCGGCATTCGGCTGCGCGGCGAGCCGGCGGGAGGTGTGCGCGGCCATGCGCTCGATGGTGTCCAGCATGGCTGCCGGTCCCACGCCGCAATTGACACCGATCACCTCCGCGCCGAACGCCTCGAGCTGCGGCGTGAACTCCTCGGGCGGAACACCGTCGTGCGTGCTGCCGTCGTCACCGGTCGTGAGCAGCGCCACGACCGGCGCCGGGGACACACGGCGGACCGCCTTGACGGCGCCGCCCAGCTCGTTGACATCCCGAAACGTCTCGAGGACGAACAGGTCGACGCCGCCCTCGGCCAGCGCCTCCGCTTGCTCGCGAAAGTACTCCTCGGCCTCGTCTAGCCCTGTTTTCCCCCACGGCTCCACGCGAATACCCAGCGGGCCGACGGATCCGGCAACGAACGTGGCGCCGCGCGCGGCGTGCCGTGCGAGCTGGACCGCGGCCATGTTGATCTCTCGCAGCCGCTCGACCAGGCCGAACGAGGCAAGTTTGACGCGGTTGGCGCCAAACGTGTTCGTCTCGATGAGGTCCACACCCGCGCGGACGTACCCCTTGTGCACGTCCGCCACTAGGTCCGGGCGTGTCAGGTTCAGCTCATCGAAGCAGCGATTGAGGAACACGCCGCGCGCGTAGAGCTCCGTGCCCATCGCGCCATCGCAGATGAGCACGCGCTCCTCGAGCGCCTCGCGGAAGCTCTGCATTGGATGCTCTAACTTATCGCGCCGCGAGCGGCATCTGGGGATCGCGCTCGGACGGTGGGATCAGAAGATCGTCTTTGTCCCAGATGAAGTCGTCCTTGCTGTAGACGGCGAGCTCGTAGTCCTTGCCCATGAAGATGGCGCCAACCGGGCACGCCTCTTCGCAGTATCCACAGAAAATGCAGCGGGTGTTGTGGATCTGATACACCTTCGCGTAGCGAGGTCCCGCCATCACCGTGCCATCGTTCTCGGCCGACTCGAGATAGATGGCGTCTGCTGGACAGGCCACGGCGCACAGCCCGCAGGCGACGCACTTCTCGAGGCCCTGCTCGTCGCGCATCAAGACTTGCTTGCCACGCCAACGGGGAAACATCGGGATCTTCTGGTCAGGGTAGTTCACGCTCACCGGCTTCTTGAACATGTGCTTGAGCGTGGTCGCAAACCCAATGATGAAGGGACGAATCATGCACGGTCCTCCACCCAGCAGAATATCACGAGCCCATGTTAGACTCGGCCAGAGTGCCGCACGGGCCCACGCTTCTCTCGGCCAATCAGGTCCTGCTCACCACGCTGCTCGTCCAGCTCGCCCTGGTCGCCGTGGTCGCCACGATGCTGGTGCGATTCTGGCGATTCCGCCGCATCCTCCTGTCCGAGCGCCGGCCGTGGTCCGACCGCCTGGTGTTTGCAGTCGCGCTGGGCGTGCCGCTGTCGCTCGGCGTCGTGTCACGTCTCCTGCTTCGCTACGATGCGGCCGACGTCTCGCTGGCGGGACCGTTTCTGGCCGGCCTCATCGCGGGCCCGTATGCCGGTGCGCTCGTCGGCGTCATGGTCGGCCTGCCGGCCTTCGCCGCCCATGAGATCCTTGCCGTGCCGTTCGCGGTCGGGTGCGGCTTCGCCGGCGGCGGCTTACGGGAGCTCTGCCCCAAGGAAGCCATCTGGCACTTCTCGCCGTTCGTGTTCACGCGGGTGCTGCGGTACCTCTGGGCGGCGCTGCGCCGGCTCGAAATCGACTGGCAAATCGCCCTCATCGCCGCGCCCATCGGCCTGGAGCTGCTCCGCCAAGTCCTCGGCCGGCGCTTTGGCGACGCGCGGCTCTTCTATCTGCCCGCGGATTCGCCGTGGGTCTTGGTGCTCGTCCTCGTCGGCACGATGCTGGCGGTTGCCATCCCCATCAAGATCTGGAACAGCGCGCGGATCGAGCACAAGCTGGAGGAGCAGGAAAAGCTGCTGATGGCCGCGCGCATTCAGTCGCTGACCAACCAGATCAATCCCCATTTCCTCTTCAACACGCTCGCCTCGATCTCCTCGTTGATCCGGTCGCAGCCGGAGACCGCGCGGCTGCTGATCATGCGTCTCTCGACGCTGCTGCGCCGTCTGCTGCGCAGCCAGGATCACTTCGTCACGCTGCGTGAGGAGCTGTCCGCCGTGGACGAATACCTCGACATCGAGTGCGTGCGCTTCGGCTCGAGCCTGCAGGTCGACAAGGACATCGCGCCGGACACGCTGGCTCAAGTCGTTCCGAGCATGATTCTCCAGCCGCTGGTCGAGAACTCCATCAAGCACGGACTGGCGAACAAGATCGGCGGTGGGCGCGTGCTCATCCGCAGCAGTCGCTATCGAGGACAAACGGTCGTCGAAGTCATCGACAATGGGCTCGGCATGACGCGTGACCAGATCGATAGCGCCCTCACGCGCGGTGGGCGCGGCATCGGCCTGCAAAACGTCAACGAACGGTTGCAGGTGATCTACGGTGCGCACTGCCAGCTGTCCATCCACAGTATCCCGGGTGAAGGCACGCTCGTACGACTCGAAATCCCGGAGGTCGTGATCCCTACTCGCCGGAGCGCTTGAGCAAATGAAGGTCCGCGCGCTGGTCGTCGACGATGAGGAGCTCGCCCGTGAGGAGGTGTGCTTTCTGCTGCGTGACCTGGACGGGGTAGAGATCGTAGGGGTCGCGGGAAATGGAGTCGACGCGTTGAGCATGCTCGAAGAGCTGGCCCCGGACGTCGTCTTCCTGGACGTCCAGATGCCCGGCATGAATGGCTTCGAGGTGGCCCGGCGTGTGCTGGAGCGCGAGGCGCCGACCGAGATCGTCTTCGTGACGGCGTTCGACCAATATGCGCTCGACGCCTTCCAGGTCAACGCCGTCGACTACTTGCTGAAGCCGGTCGATCTCGCGCGGCTCGAGCAAGCGGTGGGGCGCGCCCGGCGGCGCGTGTCGTCCGATCGCGGGTTGCCGGGACTCGCGAACCAGGAGTTGGAGCGCCTCGTCCAAATGATGGCGGACCGACAAGCCCGCCCGAGCCCCCAGCTCGCCGTTCGGGTCGGCGAGCGCTTCGTTCTCACCGCGGCAGACGAGGTCATCTACGCCTCGCTGGCCAACGAAGTAGTCACCATCGTAGCCAGCACGTTGACGGGAACCTCGAGCTGCCGTACGCTCGACGAGCTGCAAGCTCAACTGGATTCCGATGTTTTCTGGCGCGTTCACCGCTCGTATCTGGTAAATATAAACAAGATCAAGGAGATCGTCCCCTGGTTCAGTCGGAATTTTATCCTGAGGATGAAAGACGCCAAGGCGACGGAAATTCCGGTCAGCCGCACACAGACGAAGCGGCTCCGGGAGTACCTGAAGCTCTAGGTGGCGACGCGACGTCGAGCGGGCAGGCCGGTGCCCCAGAGGCGCCAGACGTGACGGCACACGCTCCCGACGCCGCTGGAGCCGACGCGCAGCCTGCGTGGGCTGTGCCGGCTCCCCTGCCGATCGAGCCCTCGTACAGTGGCGACATCCCGTCCGCCGCGCTGCCTCCTGTCGATGCGACCCAGGCAGAGCCCGCCGCCGTCTCATCCATCGGCGCCTCGCCGTTCTGGAAGCGCTTCGCCGACGAGGTCTTCACCTGGTTCAAGACCCTCGCGTCGGCAGCCGTCTACGCCACGCTCATCGTCACCTTTGGATTGCAGGTCGCGCGCGTGGAGGGGCAGAGCATGGCGCCCACGCTGGCGGACCAGGACCGGCTCATCGTGAACAAGTTGGTCTACCGCATGCACGATCCCGAGCCGGGGGACATCGTGATGCTCTGGTTTCCGCAGAATCCGGAGAAGTCGTTCGTCAAGCGCATCATTGGCGGCCCTGGCGACGAGGTCCAGGTGGTCGACGGCCATGTCTTCGTCAACAAGGTGCCGGTGCGCGACGACTACGTGCCTCGAGAGTATCGGGGTCATGATGATTGGGGGCCGGAACGCATCCCGGATGGCTATTACTTCGTGCTAGGTGACCACCGTAACAACAGCTCCGATAGCCGCCATTGGGGATGGGTGCCAAAGAAGTACGTCATTGGAAAGGTGCACTTGCGGTGGTGGCCGGTCGGGCATGCTCGGGTCTTCGAATAACAGAAGGGGTCAGGGGTCAGGGATCAGTAGGCGTCAGGGATCAGGCGTCAGGTGTCCGGCGGCCAAGGCCCTGAGACCTGACGGCTGACGCCTGCTGATCCCTGACGCCTGACCCCTGACGCCTACTGATCCCTGACCCCTATGAGATTGGCTTCCCTCCCCGACCGGCTCCTGCGGCGTGCACATCTCCGGTCGCAGCTCGCCGGTCACATCGATCGTGTCGACCGCGGCGCGATCGTTGGATGGGCTGCGGACCTCGGTGATGCCGGCCGGCGCCTGGTCGTTGAATGCTGCCACAACGGCGGCGTCCTCCAGTCTGCCGTGGCCAACGAGTTTCGCGAGGATCTCAGGGCGGCGGGCGTCGGTGACGGCGCACACGGGTTCAATTGCGTCCTGCCCGATAGCTGCGCGGAGATTCCCGACCTTCGCATCCGCGTACGCATCCAAGACTCGGAGACCTGGCTCCCGCACCGGAATGGCCACGACATCGCCGTGGACATGAGGGAGTTCCTCTGGTTCGTGGCAGCGGACGTCGTCAACAACTGTAATCTGCGTTGCCCCTTCTGTGTCGTCGACTACAGTGCCGTCACGAAGACCGAGCTGATGACCGAGGACACGTATCGGGCCGTGCTGCGACTGATCCGGTGCGTGCCAGATGGTCAGTTCTTCCTTTCGTGCTTGCACGAGCCCACGCTGCACCCGCGACTGAGCCAGCTCCTCGATCTCGTTCCTGACGATGCGCGCAAGAAAGTGTTCTTCACGACGAACTTGGCGAGGCCGCTGACGGAAGCAGATTTCAGGTCTTGGGCGCGATCAGGGCTGCACCACATCAACATCTCGCTCGACACCCTCGATGCGGAGCGCTTCGGTGTGTTGCGGAAGTTCGGGCGCCTCGACGCCTTCAAGAAGAATCTGGACTTGATGGCACAGGTGTTTCGGCAGACGCCTGGTGCGCCGCCGCTCCGGTACATCACCATGGCGTTCAAGTCGAACCTCGACGAGCTTCCGGAGATCGTGCGGCAGTCGCGCGAGCACTGGCTGGCGAGTGAGAACGAGGTCCGATATACGTTCAACGTCGCGCACATCACCGACGACTTTCGCCGTCGAGAGTATCTGCACAAGGCGGACTGGGACCTCCTCAGCAGGCGGCTCGAGCAAACCGGCTATCCGGTGCTCATCTCGTATCCGCCCGAGGACGACTACGAGGAGAAGACGGTGCCGTCGCAGAACTACTACGAGTTCCAGGGCCCCACGGGCGATCCCGCCTATCTGCGGCTGCTCAGGCCGCTCGGCTTGCGCGTGCGCCCTGACGGGACGGTGTTCGTGGGCGGCGCCGAGGATGCGCTGCGGGTCAATATCAACGCCCTCAATGATCCGGTCCTCTTCTTTCGCGCCCTGTCGAGGCAATGTCAGCCTCGCCCCCCGGCATAACAGGAAGGACACGAAGGAGTTCACCACGAAGAGCACGAAGAGCACGAAGTTTGAAGAACACGAAGAAGAACACGGATAATTGAACAATGGATTGTATTCTTCGTGTCCTTCTTTCTTCGTGCTCTTCGGGTTCTTCGTGGTGAAATTCTTCGTGTCCTTCGGGTTTAGAGGGTCTCAATCCGTCTCAATCCGAATCGATGGCCTCAATCGACGAGCGGATTACGGTTGGTCCGGCCGCGGATCGCGTCCATCGCGCCTCTCGCCGTGTAGCCCAGCTTCCGCAGGCGGTCCGGCTCGACGAGCAATGCGAGCGCCAGCGTCCGCGCGCGATAGCAGAGCGAGACCAGCGCCCATCGCGGGTTGCTGGCGAGCTGCTCACGAAACAAGAAAAGGTGGTTCCTGGTGATGAAGTAGTGACGGACCGCGGCGTGGTTGGACGTCGTGACCGGCACCCTCCAAAACCAGCGTGTGCGATACGCGCCCACCGTATGCGTCATGAGCACATCACGGCTGATCGCGACACGGTACCGGTGCTTCGCCAAGCGAAGGCAGTACTCGAGGTCCACGTAGTCGATGAAGAAGTCTTCGCGGAACGGTCCGACTCGCCGATACGCTTCGGTGGAAAGCAGCGTTCCGGACGTGATCACGGTCTGCACGCGGCGAAGTGGCGCCGATCCTGCCAGCGCGGTTGGATCCTGCACCCGGTTCCTGCCAGGATCGAAGAAGTTGGCGCCGACCAGCGCAGGCCGATCCCGGTCCGGCACGCTGGCGCGCGCGCAGCAACCGTTCGACCAGGTCCGGCGCCGGACGTGAGTCTTGATCGATCAGCAGCGCCCAGGCAAAGCCCTCGTCTGCTAGCCGGCTTACGCCCTGGTTCAGGGCCGCGGCGATGCCCCGGTTGGCGGTGTTCGCGATGACGCATGCCGCGTGTCGCGCAGCCGTGGTCCGTAACCACGCCTGCTCCGTGGCGTTCGATCCGTTATCGACAACGATCAGACGCTCCACCTGAGAAGCGACCGCCGCCATGGTCGCCTCGAACGTCCCGGGCGCGTGACAGGTCACGACGACGGCGCCAACGCGCTCCGCCATACGGTTACTTCGTGGCCTGCAGCACGCACTCTTCGCCCGATTGCGGATTGCGGCGGTGGAGACGTGCGGCCTCGCGTTGAAATCGCACGGCCTCCAGCTCGCGCGCAAGCCGGTCTCTCCAGGTGAGGCGGCGCTGCGCGCGGTGGTCTGCGATGTGAAGGCTCATGCGCGCCATCGACTGCGCCCATGCGGGTGTGGTCCGGACATCGACCTCGGTGAAGCCGGCAGCCCGCGCCAGCGCCTCGAGGGATGCCGGGGAGAACAGATGCAGGTGGCGCGGCGGGTCCAGACCGAGCCAATGCTCGATGTAGCGGGCGTGGCCAAGGCTCGCGACGTTGGGCGTCACGGCGACAAGCCGGCCGCCAGCTTTCAGCAGGCGGTGTGCCTGCCGGAGGACGGCCAGCGGCTCGTGGACGTGCTCGATGACGTGACTGCTGATGATCGTGTCGAAGCTGCCCTGCTCGTACGGCGCAGTCTCCAGCGGACCGAGCTGCACGTCCAGCCCGTACCGCTCGCGTGCGCGTCGGGCCGACACCGGATCCACGTCGAGGCCGTGGACGTCCCAACCCTCTCGTCGCAGACGGGCGAGACGGCTGCCATCACCACATCCCACGTCGAGTAATCGGCCTCGACGCCCGCTGACCGCTAACCTCTCCAAACGACGCCGCTCTTGCAGGACTCCAGCGTATGCGGCGACGAAGGGCGTGAAGACGTGACGATATCCGAAGCGGAACACGCGTCTGGCGGGCGAGATGCCCGCCTCCCCGTTGCAACCGCCGTGGGTGTAGTAACGCGCATACGCCTCACCGATGTCATGAGGCGTGGGCTGCGGGTCGAGCCACAGCATGCCGCACTCGCGATTGGGACAGCGCCGCAACGTCCAGCGTCCCTCCGTGCCAAAGAGCGCATCGTCCAGGTCCGTGTAGGCGAGCAGGCCACGCCTGCCGCACGCGCAGCACGCTGGGGTGGGCTGAGTTTCCATGCGCCGGAACCTGCCATCATTCTAGCGGACCGCGGCCTCTGGCCGCGCTCCCCGACGCTCACTTGTGAGCTCAGAAACTTGACTCAAATGCGACAAGTTTCCGGTTCTCAAGAGTTCTAGCGGACCGCGGTGTCCGGCCGCGCTCCTCTCAAGGCTTCTTGGGGAGGCACAACGTTTGCAATATTTCAGCTCCTAAGAGGAGGCTCAAGCGAAGAAATAGGGGGGATCGTAGGAGGACCAATGACGAATGCGCTCCGTCAAGACGAGACGTTGGTGGCGTACTTCAAGGAAATGGTCGAAGGCGCGCTCACGAACCAGGGTGTCGAACCTACGCAGTCCACATCGCCCACCGCGTTCTACCTCGTTCGACTCCTTGAGGTCTTCGCTCGGGCGGACCACCAGGGGCAGGTCTGCTGGGACCCCGAGCCGCTGGCGATGCGCCTGGGCCGCGCGCTCGAGAGCTGCGGCCGCGAGCAGCGGAGCCAGCTACGTGAGATCGGTGACTCGTCGTTGTTCCTGGTGGGCTTCTTCGGCGACAGCCTCCATCGCAAAATTGTCGAGCCGGAGTACTACATGTCACTCGGCGAGTACGCGTACGGTTCGCTCAGCCAGTGTGGTGGGGATGCCCTTGCACCCGTATTTGCTGAGCTCGCCAGGCGGTTCATCACCTACGTCGACGTGCTCCAGGAGGTCAGCCGGCGAAGCGGGCTGACCTCGGATGGCGACCTGCTGAAGCTGTACGAGCGCTGGCTGCGGACCGGCAGTGGGCTCAGCAGACAGTTGCTCGTGGAGCATGGCATCACGCCGGTGGCGGTCGGCAGCCCGTTCGTTCAGTGAGGGATGCCATGACACGCGCGGAAGCGGTGCGCGAAGAAGATCGGCGGGTTCGGAGAGTGCGGTTGCTCGTCGACCTGACGGCGCAGCTCTTGGCACGGGGCCGGCTCGACCGACTCGAAGGGGAGCGGCTGGTCGCCGCCACGCGAACGGCGGTGCTCCGCCTGTTCCCGGGCTCGGAAGCAACCTACGAGTTGCTCTACGCGCCGCGGTTCGAGCGGCTGCTCGAGGCGCTTCCGGACCGAGGCGCGGTGGACGAGGGTGTTCGACCAATGAACGTAAAGCGTTCGGTACATTGACACCTTCCAAGGACGTGCTTGAGGTAGGTCTCCAGCGCGTCGAACCGAACCGCGTTGGGCGGCGTCTAAGGTAATGCAGCGCCGAGCGGAGGGCGCTCGGCAAAGGGCATCGGAAGTGTAAAGCGCTGTAAATGAGTAATTTGAAGCGTCCCCCAGGGAGCTGGGCGGGGAGCCGCGCTGGTCCTAGGGAGGAGACGGCCTGATCGACCGCGTCTCCCCCCACCCCGGCCTTTCCCTCGATTTTCGGCGACGTTAGATACGACCAGCGCTCGGCAGGGCTTCCTGATGCCTGTCGTTCTCGTGCTGGCACTGTCTTTGCTTAGACTAAGACGCGAGGGCGGTCCGGAAAGGAGCGTCGGATTCATGAAGAAGCAACACACCACACGGGCGGTGCCCAACGACCGGTTCCAAGAGTTGAAGAAGATTCTCGAGGACCGACGACGTGCGTTGCTCGCGGAAGTACATCATAAGATGCGCGATGTCCGCACCGAGGGAGCCAATAGTGGCTCGCCAGGTGTCGGCGTCGTCGATGCCGTCGAAACCTCGGAAGTGGACATTCAAGAGGACATCGAGTTTGCCCTTATCCAGATGAAGGCGGAGACGCTGGCACGGATCAACGAGGCGCTGCGTCGCCTCGGCGAGGGAACCTACGGTAATTGTTACGAGTGTGGTGAAGAAATCTCCGAGCAGCGACTGAGGGCACTGCCGTTCGCGGTACGGTGTAAAGATTGCGAGGAAGCACGCGAGGCGGCAGCCGAGCGCGAGCGCGTGTCGCAGCAGCGACGCGGTGCACCGGCGCTCTTTCTCGACATGCCGCGCTGAGGATTCGCGGACGAGTCCAAGGCCCGGTGCGGTTCACGTAGGATATCCCGTCACGTAGCGCGCGGCCCCTTCGACCCTTCGAGAAGCTCAGGGTTGCCCCGAGC
>JBOGIN010001305.1:0-4220 GCA_050742275.1 Vicinamibacteraceae bacterium | reverse complement strand
CGCCTCGCCGACCTGCTGCCGCTTCCATTCGCCTGCCGCTCTCTCGGTCGCGAACGGCTCACATAGCGACCGTCTCGGTTCGATCGTCGCGGGGCCTGAAGGCCGCGCGTCAGTACGAGACGAGGTTCAGATCCCTGAACAACGCCAAGAGCCACGAGGGTTGCCACGGGTTGGCTAGCGTGACGGTTGCGCTCACCACCGACATCGCCAGCAACAGGATCGCCGCACGGCGTCCCCAGCGGCTCGAGGCCCATCGATCGAGCTCGCCAATCATCGTGATCAGCCACAGGGGGCCCAGCCAGAGAAACCAGCGTGGCGCGCTGGCGATGCCGCCGTAATTGTGCGTCCGGACGACGTAGAAGAGAAACACGACCAGGGTGACCAGCAGCGTAAGGCCACCCAGCCGGCGCTTGACGCGACGCTGGACATCATCGCCGTCCGGCCTGATGCTCCATCTGATCATCCCCAGCCAGCCGACGAGGAACAGCGGCGTCAGCGACAAGATCCCGGTGTGCCCGACCAGGAGGTGTAGCGCGTAGACCGGCTTTGGCTCGTGCACCGCGTCGATGCCGACCGGCCGGTTCCAATACGCGCCGGCATAGTGATACCAATCGGAGCGCCCATAGGTCGGGAGGATGTTCCCAAAGGCCATGTACTGCGTGCCGAGATAGGCGATGACCGGCAGCGCAGCGCACGGCACGGCGCGCCAGAGCGTGCGGTGCGGAGAGATCGTCCACAGCCACAGAAGGACTCCGGCTGCAAAGGAGGCGGCTGGCAGCTCGTTGCAGGCGGTCCAGCCAGCGAACCCACCGACGGCGGCAAACCGCCAGCCCTCCCGCCGGTTCTCGAGCTCGATCCGGAGGAGGTGATAGAGCGTGAACAGCACGCCCGCGGCGGCGACCGTGTGGTTGTTGAGGCTGATGAGAAACGTGCTGACGAACGTGCCAAAGCAGGCGGCGCTCATGACGAGGCCGCGCGCCCAGGCCGTTTGCGCGTGCCGCTCGAGCAAGCGGGCGAGCAACCAGAGCGACCAGACGAACGGCACCCAATTGATGGTGAGCAGGATGGTCCGCGCGACCTTGGCGCGATCGGCGGTGATCCGCCAGCCGAGCGTCTTCTTGAGGAGCCAGTACTCGCCTGCCAGCACGGTCGGCAGCAGCGTTGGCTTGCTCGAGTAGAACCGTCCGGTGGTCGGGTCGAGGACCTGATCGACCGTCCACCATCCCGGCTCGGAGACGATTCCGAGGTCGCGGTAGGTACCGTCGTAGCGGCGCCCGAATCGCCTCCCAATGGAGTAGGTCCCATCGTCGACCAGCGCACGAATCGTGGACCAGCGCGACTGATCGTTCACAATCAGCACCGGGGGAGCGGAGAGAATCCGAGCGCCGTGGATGGCGGCGGCAACGACGATGAGCAGGAGCAGCGTCAGCCTGACGCCGTCGGTCCCTTTATCGTCTGCCGGAACGTCGTCGCCAGGCGTCATGGAAGGCCCGCGTCCCGTGGTCGCCGTTTGCGGCGCGCCTCGCCAATACGCTCCGCGATGCTGTACATGTCACGCGCGCGCTGAGCGTACGCCGTCACCAGAGATGCGAGCAGGCCAAGCGAGGCGAGTTGCACGCCGACAATCAATGCCGCGGCAGAGTAGGTCATGAGCGGCCGGCCGTGCAGCGGGGGAATTGAGGGATCCGAGAGGCGAAGGACCCAGAGCACGGCGAGGTAGCCCAAACCGCACAGACCGATCAGCAGCGCCACGAGGCCGAACGTCCCGAGCAGATGGTGTGGACGTCCGCCGAAGCCGGTGAGAAACTTCACGGCGGCGAGATCGAGCAGCCCCTTGACGCTCCGTGAGAGGCCGTACTTCGACCGCCCGAAGGGCCGCGGACGATGGTTGACCGGGATCTCTCCGACGCGAAAGCCGCGAGCGTGAGCCAGCGCCGGTATGAAACGGTGGAGCTCACCGTAGAGGGCGACCTCACGCAGGACCTCGCGGCGGTACGCCTTCAGTCCGCAGTTGTGATCGTGGAGCGAGACGCCGGTGCTCCAGCTCGTGATGGCGTTGAACAGATGGCTGGACAGCACGCGGTGCCACGGGTCCTGCCGCTGACGCTTCCATCCACTGACGAGATCGTAGCCCGTCTCCAGCGCGGCGAGCAGCCGCGGCAGGTCGGCCGGGTCGTCCTGCAGGTCGGCGTCCATCGTCATGACCACCCGCCCGCGTGCGGCGCGGAAGCCGGCCGAGAGCGCGGCGGCCTTTCCGAAGTTTCGTCTGAACCGAATGGCGCGGACGCGGGGATCGCGACTGGCGATTGTGCGAATCGTGTCCCACGAGCCATCCCGGCTGCCGTCATCGACGAAGATGATCTCGATCGGGATATCGTCGCGCTCCGCGGCCCTGGTCAGCTCGGCGTGCAGCTCGGTCAAGCTCTCACGCTCGTTCCAGATCGGGACCACGACCGAAACGGTGCGCCGCTGGGCGCGCTGTTCCGGCAATGAGAGCGTGGATGTTTCAGGAACGGTCACGTACGACAGCTTTCATACCCAAACTGATGTGGGAATGCAAGGCTCCCCTTTTCCGCTAGTATGGTCGTTCGATGCTTGCGCGCCGATGGCGACCTTGCCAGCCCAGCCGCGTCTTTGAAAGGAGCATCCACCCTATGAGAATCGCCAGCTTCCTCCTCGTTGGCATCACGGCAATTCCCGTAACGTTATTCGCGCAGCCAATAGACAGCAACACAACTGAAGCGTCATCCGGACCCGGTCGGTGGAGCGGAGAGTTTACCATCGCCGGCTTCTCGGGACACGACGGCGGTGCGCCTGTCGTCTATGACTTCGCGCGCACGCCGGATGGCAAGCTCCTCGCGACCGGCCGTTTTCAGTGGATTGGCGACCGTCGAGTCGATCCCGTCGTGCAGCTCCATGGTGAGAGCTGGCAGCCCGCGCGTCGAGACTGGGGCCGCGAGGTGCCGCTGATTGGCTTCTCCTCAATCGCCGTCGACGACGCGGGCGCGATCGCGCTCAGCACGTACAGCGGGCCGTTCGGCTCGGCGCCCAGCGAAATCTGGCTGGAGACGCAAGCGGGCGTCCAGGTGATCGGACGCCTCCGCGGGACCGTGCGCTCGATGGTGTGGTTCGACGGAAAGCTCTGGGCGGCCGGCTTCTTCCTCATGGAGGATGCGGCCGTGACCAACCTGGCGGTGTGGGACGGCGCAACGTGGTCGGCGCCCCCCGGTGGGCCTGCGAACGACGCCGTGTACCGACTGTCGGTCAGCGATGACACGCTGCTGATGGCCGGCGACTTCACCAGCATCGGAGGCATCGATGCGAGCCACATCGCCGAATGGAACGGCACGAGCTGGCGGGCGTACGACCTGACCGCGCCGATTGAAGTCCAGCATGTCTATGCGGTCACGCGCACGGAAACGGGAGAGCTGTATGCCGGCGGCGCGATTTCAGGAGGACTCGTTCGCTGGACCGGTGCGGGATGGGAGCCGGTCAGTGGCGGCGTCTTCTATGGAGACTTCTACGGCGTCGTGAGCGACATGGTCATGCACCGCGGCCACCTCTACGTGACCGGCTGTTTCTCGTCCGCGAACGGCGTTTCATCGGATCCGTCGTCCGTGCGCGCGGAGTCGGTGGCCCGCTGGACCGGCAGTGCGTGGGAGGGCCTGGATGATGGATCGGAGCCGGTTGGCACGGCGTGGTTCGAGTGGGGCGTGTGCGGCTTCGAGCCCAACGAGTTCACCGTGTGGGACATGAGATATCAGCGCGTGTTCAGCGATGGCGAGCGCGTCTATTTGGGCGGTCATCTTCCGGGCGTGGCGAGCGCTCCGTCTCAGAGCATCGTCGCGTTCGACGGACGTGCGTGGACGGGCTTCGATCGCACCAACGATGGGCTGTTCGGCCACGCGGCGGCCGTGACCGTTGGCGGGTGGACCCGCTCCACCTACGTGCTGGGCCCGATCAGCCACGCGGGCACGACACGCGCGACGTCCGGCGTCTTCCGGTACCACGGCGCGTTTGGCCAGGGTCGCTGGACGGCAATCGGCGGACCGCTGCCGGACGAGGTGCGATGCTCTCAGTTGGCCGTTGATCCCTGGGAACGCGTGTATGTCGGGTGTGAGGATCTCTCGGCTTCCGACGTTCCGGTCGTGCTGATGCGGCGCGGCGACGAATGGGTCTCGCTCGGACCACTGCAGGTGGAAGGCACGCTGTGGGACATG
>JBOGIN010001304.1:0-7862 GCA_050742275.1 Vicinamibacteraceae bacterium | reverse complement strand
GGTGAAGGTTGCCGTGCGCATCGACCGGTTGGCCGACCTCCTCCCGTTGCTGGCGCTCGGCGAGCGGTATCGCGATCGGGGTGTGGTGGTCATCGGCATGGGGGCTGTGGGGTTCCCGAGCCGGCTGCTTGCTGCGCGCTTCGGCTCGCAGTGGACGTATGGCGGCGAGGCCGTGGCCCCCGGGCAAATGCCGGTCGCTCGCTTGCGCGAGGAGTTTCGCATCCACCACATCACCCGTGCGTCAACCATCTATGCCGTGGTCGGATGTCCCGTCGGCCACTCGCTGTCGCCCGCGATGCACAACGCGGCCTTCGCGGAGATGGGCATCGACGCGGCGTACGTGCCGTGTGAGACGTCCGACTTCGCTGACTTCTTGACGTTTGCCGACGCCATTGGCCTCCGTGGCTGCAGCGTGACTGCGCCGTTCAAGCGGCCTGCGCTTGCTGCCGCGGCGCCGCGCTCTCCGTTGGCGGAGCGAATCGGCGTCGCGAACACCTTACGGCGCAGCGGCAATGGCTGGGAGGCGTGTAACACCGATGTCGCCGGGTTCCTCGCACCGCTCCGCGCGCGCCGGTCGTTGCAGGGAATCAAGGCGTCGGTTGTCGGCGGCGGCGGCGCCGCGCGTGCGGTGGTGGCGGGCCTCATCGACGACGGTGCGAATGTCACGGTTCATGCCCGGCGGCGCGAGCAGGCGGAGGCGCTGACCGCCTTCGGGGCGCGCGTTGGAGACTGGCCGCCGCACGCGAACGGCTGGGACTTGCTCGTGAATGCCACGCCGGTGGGGACCTGGCCTGACGTCGATGCGCTTCCGGTGCCGGCGGCCTGTCTCCGCGGTTCTTCCACGCAGCCGGCGCACGGCGCGCCGAGTGCGCGCATTGTCTACGACCTCGTGACGAATCCCCAGGAGACAGGGCTGCTGCGCGAGGCGCACGCTCGAGGTCACGAGACGATTCCTGGGCTAGAGATGCTCGTGGCGCAAGCGGCGCACCAAAGCGAGTGGTGGACGGGTCGCCCGGCGCCGGTACAGGTCATGCGGGAAGCGGCGCTCCGGCGCCTGCGTGCGGAAGAGAGACGATGAAGCAGACCACGTTCGAGGAATTCGTCGAGCTGGCGGGCCGCGGGACGTTCGTGCCGGTGTGTCGGGAGCGGCTCGCGGACCTCCTCACGCCGGTCTCCGCGTTCCTGCGCGTTGCGGAGCACGCCGACTACGCGTTTCTCCTCGAGAGCGTGGAAGGCGGCGAGCAGGTGGCGCGCTACTCGTTTCTCGGCAAGGACCCGTTTCTGGTCCTGCGAGCCCGGAACGGGCGGACGCTGCTCGAAAAGGCGGGGAGCACGACCGAGCTCGATGAGCCGTTCATCGAGGCGCTACGCGGGCTGATGGCGGAATATCGCGCGCCGTTCGTCCCGGGGCTTCCGCGCTTCACAGGTGGCGCCGTGGGGTACATGAGCTACGACGCCGTGCGCTGGTTCGAGCCGTCGCTGGAGCAGGCATGGGCGCGGGCAGCGCAGGAGGCGAGCGAGGAAGACGAAGCGGCGTTCATGCTGTTCGATACGGTGCTGGCCTTCGATCACGTCAAGCATCGGATCCTGCTGATTGCCAACGCACGCATCACGCCGGGTGAGAGCCTCGAGACGCTCTACCAGTTCGCCTGCGCGCGTCTGGACTTTCTCGAGCGCGAGCTGGATCGCTATGTGTCGCAGCCGGCGTCTCGCGATGCGTCCGCGCCGGTCGTGAACGCGCGGCTCACACGAGAGGCGTACGAGGCCGCGGTGCGCACCGCCAAGGAGTACATCGCCGCGGGCGACGCCTATCAGATCGTGCCCTCGCAGCGGTTCGACGTCGAGGCGGCCGCGGATCCCTTCAACGTGTACCGCGCGTTGCGCTACGTCAATCCGTCACCGTACATGTTCTTCGTGCGGATCGGTGCCTTGTCGGTTGTTGGATCGTCGCCAGAGATGCTGGTACGCGTGGAGGGGCGGCGTGCAGCCACGCACCCCATTGCCGGCACGCGGCCGCGCGGCCGGACAGACGAGGAAGATCTGCGACTGGCGGAGGAGCTCAAGCGAGACGAGAAGGAGCGGGCCGAGCACGTGATGCTGGTCGACCTGGGACGGAACGATTTGGGGCGTGTGTGTGACTACGGCACGGTGCGCGTGCCGATCTACATGGCGCTCGAGCGCTATTCGCACGTCATGCATCTCGTCTCGCGTGTCGAGGGGCAGCTCGCGGACGGCCGCGATTGCCTCGATGCGCTCGTGGCCTGCTTTCCAGCGGGCACGGTCACCGGCGCGCCGAAGATCCGCGCGATGGAGATCATTGCCGAGCTGGAACCGACCCGGCGAGGGATCTACGCTGGCGCCGTGGGCTATCTCGACTTCGCGGGGAACCTCGATTGCTGCATTGCCATTCGAACGATTGCCATCCGGAACGGCGTCGCCCAGGTCCAAGCGGGCGGCGGCGTGGTCGCGGACTCCAATCCGGCGATGGAGTACGAGGAGTCGCGCAACAAGGCCCAGGCGCTCTTTCATGCGTTGGAGCTGGCGCAGCACATGACGTAGGGATCAGGGGTCAGGGGGGCAGGCGTCAGCAGGCGTCAGGAGGCCTCAGGCCTGACGCCTCCTGATCCTCGCCCCTAGCACCTTGCACCTTTTATGGTTCTACTGCTCGACAACTACGATTCGTTCACGTTCAACCTGGCGCAATACCTCGGCGAGCTGGGTGCAGACCTGCACGTCGCGCGGAACGACCAGATCACGCTCGATGAGATCGCCGCCCTGCGGCCGGGACACATCGTGATCTCGCCGGGACCGGGACGGCCCGAGCAGGCTGGCATCACGGTGGATCTCATCAAGCGCTTCGCCGCGTCTGTGCCCATGTTGGGCGTCTGTCTGGGGCATCAAGCCATGGGATACGCATTTGGCGGGCGCGTCGTGCCGGCGACGCGTCTCATGCACGGCAAGACGTCGGTCGTGGCGCACGATGGGGAGGGCGTCTTTCGGGGGCTCGATCGGACGTTCGTGGCCGCCCGCTACCATTCGTTGGTCGTGTCGGCCGACGACGTTCCCAGCGCGCTCGTCGTCACGGCGCGGACCGTGGACGACCAGACCATGATGGGCTTGCGGCACCGCACGTATCCCATGTACGGCGTGCAGTTCCACCCCGAGTCGGTCCTGACGGACGTGGGCCGGCGCATCCTGAGAAACTTCCTCGACATCGGCCATGTTCCGCACGCTGCTTGAACGGCTCCTGCGCCACGAGGACCTCTCGACCGACGCGACCGAGGCGGCGATGGCGGCAATCATGCGCGGCGACGCGGGCGCCGCGACGATTGCCGGCTTCCTCGTCGCCCTGCGCGCGAAAGGGGAGCGCCCGGCCGAGATCGTCGGCCTGGCGCGTGCGATGCGCGCGGCTGCCGTTCCGCTGGCGTCGCGGGTGGATGAAGCGTTCGACACGTGCGGCACTGGAGGCGACGGAGCCGGCACGATCAACGTGTCGTCGTTGACCGCGCTCGTGGTGGCCGCCGCCGGCGTGCCGGTGGCCAAGCATGGCAACCGCTCGGTCTCGAGCCAATGTGGGAGCGCGGATGTGTTCGAGGCGCTCGGCGTGCGGATTGACGCGCCACCTGCGGTGGTGGAGCGAAGCCTGCGCACCGCGGGCATTGCATTTTTCTTTGCGCCGACGTTCCATCCCGCGATGCGGCATGCGGCGCCCGTGCGCAAGGAGCTCGGCGTCCGGAGCGCTTTCAATCTGCTCGGGCCACTGACCAATCCAGCCGGCGCGCGTCGCCAGCTCGTCGGCGTGCCCCGGCCGGAGTTGACGGAGCTCGTCGCGCGGACGCTCGGCCTCCGGGGGTCTGAGCATGTCTGGGTGGTGCATGCCGCGGACGGCTTGGACGAGCTGTCGACAACTGGATATTCGAAGGTGTCGGAGTGCCGGCACGGGGTCATGCGCACGTTCTACGTGCACCCGTCTGACTTTGGCTTGCCCAAAGGAGAGCTCGCGGATCTAAGCGGTGGCGATGCTGCCACCAACGCGAGGATTGCCGGCGCCGTCCTCCAGGGGCAGGCTGGACCGGCGCGCGATATCGTGCTGTTGAATGCGGGCGCGGCACTGTTCATTGCAGGTCGCGCCGCATCGGTGCACGAAGGCATCCAGCTGGCCGCCACGACGCTGGACGAGGGACAGGCGGCCGGGATCCTGGATCGCATGGTCGACGCTTCCCAGGGCGATGGTGAACGATGACGTGTAACGGGAGCGCGAGCCTTCTGTCAACGGTCGTCGCCGCGACCAAGCGCCTCGTCCAGGTGCGGGCGGAGACGCGGCCGCTCGCGGATCTGGACCGCGAGACGCGGGCGCGTTCGCCGCGGGGCGCGGCGTTCGTCGAAGCGCTCGCCAGAACGGACCATGTCAATGTCATTGCCGAGTGCAAGCGGCGCTCGCCGGCGCGGGGTCTGTTGCGGAGTACGTACGACCCTGCCGCCATCGCGGAGGAGTACGAGGCGGCTGGCGCGGCGGCCATCTCGGTTCTCACGGAGCCCACGTTCTTCGACGGCCATCCAGCGCATCTCACTGCCGTGCGTGAGACGGTGGGCGTCCCCGTTCTGCGCAAGGACTTCATCGTGGATCAGTATCAGCTTCACGAAGCGCGGGCCATGGGCGCCGATGCGGTGCTGCTCATCGTCGCGGCGCTCGACGAGGCCGCGCTCATGAGCCTCCTGCGTGAGGCGCGGTCGCTTGGACTGGCGGCGCTGGTGGAAGTGCATGACGAGCGAGAGCTGGCCACGGCGCTGCGGGCGGGGGCGTTCGTGATTGGCGTGAACAATCGGAATCTCCAGACGCTCGAGGTCTCGCTCGATGTCGCGGAGGGTCTGATCGACGCTGTTCCGGATGCGTGTGTTGCCGTTGCGGAGAGTGGGCTGCGCAGTGGCGCCGATCTCGCGCGCCTACGGGAGCGTGGCTACGACGCGTTCCTCATCGGCGAGCGATTCATGGCGGCGCCGAGCCCGGGTCGTGCGCTTGCCGAGGTGATCGAGCAGACCAGCGCGCTCACCGAGAGGAGAGCGAGCCTGTGAGCGGCATGGCCCACGAAGCGCTGTTTCAGGGCACGAGCGTTGGCGTCAAGATGTGCGGCGTCACGCGGCCGCAGGACGCAGCCCTGGCGGCGGCGCTCGGTGCGTCGGCGGTTGGGCTCGTCTTCTGGCCAGACAGTCCGCGGGCCGTGACGGCATCACAGGCGAGGGTGGTGGTCCAGGCGATGCCGCCGTTCACGACGGTAGTGGGCGTCTTCGTGGACCAGCCGGTGGAGGAAGTCGTTGGCATTGCGACCAGCGTGGGCTTGGGTGCGGTCCAACTGCACGGTCACGAAGCCGTCGATTATCTGGAGCGGATACCCTGCCGCGTCATCAAGGCGCTCGACGTTGGGCAGTACGCGACGAGCGCGTGGGCCAGCGCGCCAGAAGAGCGGGTGACAATCCTGCTCGACGCCATCGATCCCGTGCGGCGCGGCGGTACTGGACAGCGCATCGATTGGAAGGCTGCGGCGACCGTTGCTCGCCAGCGCCGCGTGATCCTCTCGGGCGGGCTTCGGCCGGAGAATGTCGCGGAGGCCATTCGAGCGGTGCGTCCGTATGCGGTCGATGTGGCGTCCGGCGTGGAGCGGGAGCCAGGCGTCAAGGATCACGATCGCATGCGCGCGTTCATAGACGCGGTTTCGAGTTGTGAGGGTAGGGCGCCCCTTTAGGGGCGCCGGAACCGGTCCGGCTGCGGACGGCGGAGCTAAAGCCCCGCCCTACGAGCTATTTCGGAGATCAGAATGCCCAACGACACCATCGAGATCACGACACCAGGACCGGTCTTTGGCCGGCGCGATCCAGATGAGCGCGGGTACTTCGGGCCGTTCGGTGGGTGCTTCGTGCCGGAGACCCTTGCGGCCCCGATCGCGGAGCTCACGGACGCATACCTCGCAGCGCGGCGGGACCTGACGTTTCGCGAGGAGCTGACGCGGCTGTTCCACGAGTACGCCGGCCGGCCCACGCCGCTCCATGAGGCACGCCGGTTTGCCGCCGAGTGTGGCGGCGCGCACATCGTCCTGAAGCGGGAAGATCTCGCGCACACCGGCGCGCACAAGATCAACATCGCGCTCGGTCAGGCGCTGCTTGCCGTGCGTATGGGTAAGCGCCGCATCGTGGCGGAGACCGGCGCCGGCCAACACGGTGTCGCCACGGCAACCGTGTGCGCGCTGCTCGATCTCGAGTGCGAGATCTACATGGGCGCCGAGGACATGCGCCGGCAGGCGCTCAACGTGTTTCGCATGGAGCTGTTGGGCGCGTCGGTACATCGCGTTGAGGCAGGGAGCTGCACGCTCAAGGATGCAATCAACGAAGCCATGCGCGACTGGGTCACCAACGTTCGGCATACGCATTACCTGCTCGGGTCGGTGCTCGGTCCGCATCCATATCCGTTGATGGTTCGCGAGTTCCACTCGGTCATCGGCCAGGAGTCACGTGAGCAGTGCCTGGCACGGTTCGGCCGGCTGCCGGACGCCGTCGTCGCCTGCGTGGGAGGGGGCAGCAACGCCCTTGGGATCTTTGATGCGTTCATCGAAGATTCGCCCGTGCGCTTGATTGGCGTCGAGGCTGGCGGGACCGCGATCAGCCCCGGCCAGCACGCGGCGCGGTTTGCCGGCGGTGCGCCGGGTGTTCTGCAGGGCACGAGAACGCTGCTGCTCCAGGACGACAACGGGAACGTGGAGCTCACGCACTCCATCTCGGCAGGGCTCGACTACCCGGCGGTCGGCCCCGAGCACGCCTGGCTTGCCGCCCAGGGGCGCGCCGAGTACCGATACGCAAGCGATGACGAGGCGCTGGCGGCGTTCTTGGCGCTCGGCAAGTCGGAGGGGATCCTGCCGGCGCTCGAGTCGTCGCACGCGTTGGCCGCCACGCGGGGACTCGGGCGTGAGCTCGGCCATGACGCGCTGATTCTCGTGAACCTGTCGGGGCGCGGCGACAAGGACGTTCAGTCGGTACAACAGGCGCTGACGAAGGAGGTGGAGCCATGAGCCACCGGATCGCCGAGAGGTTCGAGCGTCTCAGGGCGGAGCGGCGCTGCGGGCTCGTGGCCTTCCTCACCGCTGGGGATCCGGATCGTGCGCGCACCGCCGCGGTTCTGCGCGCCGTGGATGCCGGGGGCGCCGATGTGATTGAGATTGGGGTTCCGTTCTCCGATCCGCTGGCCGACGGTCCGATCATCCAGCGCGCCTCCGAGCGCGCGCTGGCCGCCGGCATGACGCTCTCGGCGACACTGGATCTCATCGGCGAGCAGCGCGACGCGATCCGAGCGCCGGTCGTCCTCTTCACGTACGCCAATCCGGTCGTGCGCATGGGCGTGCCGGTGTTCGCGTCACGAGCGTCCGAGGTTGGGGTGGATGGCGTGCTCCTCGTCGACGTGCCAATCGAAGAGGCGGCGCCGTTCCACGAGGCGTTGTCCACGGCCCATCTCGACCCGATCTGTCTCGTCAGCCCGACGACGCGCGACGATCGGATCCGCCGGTCGGCCGAGTCCGGCCGCGGCTTTCTCTATGCCATCTCGCGGCTCGGCGTGACGGGGATGCGCGACCGGATCGCCGCCGAGGCGCAGGCGCTGGTCGGCCGTATCCGGCAGCACACGACGATGCCGGTCGCCGTCGGGTTCGGTTTGTCCCGGCCGGAGCACGTCCATGAGGTCGGCCGATGGGCGGATGCCGCCGTCGTGGGGAGCGCGCTCGTGGCCGAGGTGGCGCGCCATGCAGATTCGCCAGGGCTGGAAGCACACGTGGGCGAGTTCGTGCGCTGGCTTCGAAACGGAAGAGAGCGGAGCGCATGAA